>JAGRBY010000057.1 GCA_020433835.1 Anaerolineae bacterium
ATTTGCCAAAAGTTTCTGATTTTTTTCTCTTTAATGGGCGCGATTACCTGGTGATGGATTTTGTACCCGGCCAGGATCTGCGTGAAATTATCGAAAACGCCCGTCATAAAGGTGAGTTTATCCCCGAAGAACAGGTTTTAACCTGGACAGAGCAGCTTATCAATGCGCTCGATTATCTTCATCAGCAAGACCCGCCCGTTCTGCATCGCGATATTAAACCATCGAACATTAAGTTAACTCCGAACGGAACCATTAAACTGGTTGACTTTGGGTTGGTCAAGTTGATGATTCCAGATGATAATCGAACAATAACAGTTTTGCAAGGTCGGGCTACCATTCAGTATGCCCCCCTTGAACAGATAGGTGGCGACTCAGGCCACACCGACGTTCGCTCTGATATTTACTCGCTGGGGGCCACGCTTTATCAACTGTTAACCAACCACCCGCCGCCCGATGCTAAAAGTCGCTACATCCGTGAGAAGTTTGATCCGCAGCTCAGTATTCGGGAAATAAACCCCGATGTATCGCCTCAAACCGAGCAAGCGATTTTGCACGCTCTGGGTCTCCATCCCGGCGATAGACCAAACAGTGTCAAACAGTTTAAAGACGAGCTGCTGGGCAACAGTCCCATCATCATCAACGGCCGGACCGTTAACGGCTGGCGAGCCGCTGTTTGGCGCAATAGAGTACTGTTGGCTTTAATTACAGCCTTGCTGACGCTCGCGGCTATCCTGACCTTGACCCCGGACGATAGTCTTAATCAAACCGGCCTCAACCCCAACGTTATTGCCCCTGTCAGTGAAATTACCCGCTAGAGGGTGGATTTGCTCGACTGCTTCTTCCAAAAAACTCGCCCCGGCTTCAAATGCCAAACCAGCACACCCACAATCGAAAAAACCAAGGCAAAGAGCGCGGCCACCCAGTGATCGGTGATATTTTGCCGGATAAAGCGTTCTACAAAATCCACTTTGTAAAAAGCCATGCCGATAATTGTAAAGAAGATATAGCCGACCAAGCCCGAAGCTAAAGCCACCAGCGCCCCACGCAGCCGCTCTTCTAAAATAAAGCGGTCACCACCCAAAGTAAACGCAATACCACCTATAGTCAACGAAACAGCTATCGAATAAATGAGATCGATGAAAGTTACCGGCCTGGATGGCAAAGGCGGCTGCAACAAGAGCGGCATCGGGGTAGAAGTCGGAGTGGTGGTCGGTTCTTCCGAGGTGGCCGTCGGCGTTTGGGTTGGAACTTCCGTCGGGGTGGCGGTTGGCGTTGGTGTTTGGGTGGGCGTAATCGTTGGCGTTGGCGTATCGACAATACCGGGACCAATGTTCAACCCTTCCGACTGTGCCGCTAAATCGCTAGAAGCGCGAATAGAAAGAGGCGTATCGCGCTCTTTCAAAATGACCGTTTCGGCTACGCCATTAACCGTACTCGACTGAATAGGGCCTAAGCCCAACCCCTCTAACGGATACGATCTAAAAAAGTTAACAATCGTTCCATCCGGTACAGGGTGTCCATTTTTGTCAACTATGACACCGGTTCTAACCAGAACACCCTCCCCCACTTCCAAGTCGATGAGCGGTTCGGCGTTCGGCGGAGCCGAAATCGGCGTAATCGTTCCAGAGGTACTGATTTCACTAATAGGGTTAAGTTGAAGGATTTGCGCCGGATTCGGGCTTAAATCGAGCGCACCGATCGCTGGAATCTCAACCGGTGAGGCACCAGATGGTTCAAATTGCTGAAACAGCAACCGAGCTGCGGCCTCCAGATAATTGGGTGTTTTGCTATAAAAAGCATAATAGGCCGTCAGTTGGCTAATTTCGGTCTCACCCAAAAAGTAGGGTGCATTAAAGGCAAACAGAATGAGGTTCTTATTGCGCAAATCATCAAATCGATTACGCAGCAGCGCTATCACGGCGTCCGATTCGGGATACATTTGCGGATCGACATTCAACATCCCAAAGATAAGCCAATCCGCTTCATTAATTAGCGCGTCGATCTCAGCCTCCTTATCAGAGGCATTATCATTGTTACTGTCTAACCAAGTCTTCAAATCAGCAAAGCTGAGACTGTTGATTTGGTCGTCTGATACTTGGCCTGTGGCGTCCGGGCCAAAAAGCCTGAGAATAATCTCTTCCAAAGCTGTGGTTGATACCACCCGAAACTCAGCGCAAGTAGGACATTCTCGAATATGACGATCATCGGTAAAGATAAGAATGTTTTCACCGGGTTGCGGTGGGTTAGGTAGAGTGGGCCGTCCGGCTTCCGTTCCGGGGGCAATAAGCGTTACACCGCCCCGGGCGATCTGATCCAAATCTATCTCGACGGCCCCCAAATCATCTAAGTTTTCAAAGGATTGCAATACCGTACTATTGACGAGATCCAGCCCGTAGAGTTTTATCTTGGCTCGCAGGATACGCCGCACTGAGCGATCAATCGTGGCCTGAAAATTCAAGTCGTCTCGGTACTTCTCTCGAAAAAAGAGAATAGCGTCGGTAATGTTCGCCATCCGGCTATCGGGATCATTTTCAAACGAGAAGGTGTCCAGAAACAAAATATCACTGCCGGCCAGAAACGCATCCTGCGTGAGGCGTCGCGCCGGGAAAGTCTGGCTACCGGCGGCGATGCTGCCCAGAGCGGCCGGTGCGCCCAGCGGAGCGCTAACAATCAAACCACCGGCACTACGCCACGGAGCCAATTCATCCAGCGCCAGCAGCGCCGGCAGGTTACGCGCATCGAAACTAATGGGGACAGTGCCTTGTAGACCTTGATAACGCACGTGCGAAGTCATTACCCCATCCGTCACAGCCGTAGAATCGCCGCTATCAAGCGTGGTTACTTGAAAGAAAGGGTGCAGTTCACCCTGTCGCAAATCGTCCAGGGATTTAAAGATGGTTGGAACTTCTCGGTTTATTTCTCGGTCGCTGCTGCCGAAGCCGGGAAAATGTTTGGCGATAGTCAGCAAATTGCCGCCGCTGCCTTCGTGGACACCCCTAATATAGGCCTGGCCCATTTTGCCAACCCAAAAAGGATCGCCTCCAAAAGTGCGCGTGCCTAAACCGTTGCCGCGATCCAGCCGGGGGTTGTCTAACACATCAAGCGACGGCCCAAACAACATATTAACGCCCATCAGCGGCAGATCATGGCCCACCACTTCACCCACTTTTTGGGCATTCTCAGGGTTCCAGGTTGCGCCCAGGGCCATCGCGTTGGGGATATCGACCATACCGTTCCGAATTTCCGTTTCAGGAAAGCCGTCGCCTTCGTGGATTGTGGCGATAAAAAGGGGGATAGTTGTGTAGCTTTGGCCAGCCGCGCCGGCAGCCGAGTCAGTTAGCGTGGCCGTGGCCGTGATGGGTGGTGGGGTTTGGGCCAGGTTTTGCAGACTATTCGTTAAGCGCAGCACCTGGGCCGGTGTGTTTTGGGTGTTGAAAAAGTTTCGGTTGTGGGCCGAAATATAGACACCGCCAACCCGATACTGCTGAATAAGTTCGGCAATTTCCGACTCAGCGCCAACATCATCTTCTTGAAACGAGACAAGAAAAAGCTGCCCAACCCGCTCGGCCGGGGTTAGCTGACTAAAAACAGTCTCAACCGCCGCATCTAAATCGGCCGTTGATTCTTGAGCCATCACCGTTGTTGGCGAATTTGAACCCAGAAACATCATCAAGAAGAATAGGCACAAAAGTATGTAAAATCTGAGCCTTCCGCCAGGGGACACGTAAATATAATCCTCGTAGTTCTAAAGGTGACAGTCACTTGGACGCCCTCAATCGAGCTATTTGGGCTAATCCAGGGTCGGTTTACTACCAATAAGTGACTGTCACCTGACTTTTGCGTAAGTCCTCGTAGTAAAGTTATGTCGAAAGTATACTGTCAATCATAGGCAACGTCAACACATTTACACCCAACCCGGTTGGTTACAACGGCTCTTTGTTCGGCAAACCGGGCCGACGCGGGTAGAGCTTGGGCGTGGGCTTAATCTTTTTGACAATCACCAAATGGCGCTCGCCGTCTAAGCTTGGCACGGCGATGGGTTCGACCTTGATGAGCTGCCCACCCAACACCCGCAGGGCCGAGCGCGCCGCCTCAATCTCCTCAGCCGGGTTTTGTCCCTTTTGGGCGATAATCTGGCCGCCAACCTTAACCAACGGCAGCATATACTCGATCAGCACCGGCAAACGGGAAACAGCCCGCGCCACGGCCACATCATATTTGGCCCGATGGTCGGGGTGCTGGCCGGCCTCCTCGGCCCGAGCGGTGATGACCCTGGTTGATTTTAAGGCCAATGTATCGATCACGTGCTGCAAAAACTTTGTTTTCTTGCCGGTTGACTCTAAAAGCGTAACTCTGATATCAGGCAGCGCTATGCGGAGCGGGATACCGGGAAAACCGGCCCCGCTGCCGACATCGATAAGCGAAAGCGGCTTGTTGCCCTTCGGCAGAGCAGCCACCACCGACAAACTATCGAGAAAATGCTTACTCACCACTTCGTCCGGCTCAATGATGCGCGTCAGGTTGATTTTTTCGTTCCAGGCCACCAGCTCGCGATAGTAGAGGGCAAAGGCATGTAACTGAGCCTCAGACAAAGCCAGGCCAAAATGCGCGGCTCCGGCAGTCAAGAGGGTATCCACATCCATATTCACCATGCCCGGTTACTTGTCCTTCTTGACGATGGTCACTTTATCAAAGTCACGCACAACCATCGCGTTAGGAAAAATAGCTTGCGCCTCGGAGATGACATCCGCGTCACGATAGCGGCGCGAGAGATGGGTTAAATAGAGTTGGCCGACATTTGCCTCCTGGGCTAATCGCGCCGATCCGGCCGCAGTAAGATGGCCAAAGCGGCGGGCCATATCGGCATCGGCCTCAATGTAGGTGGCCTCGATAACCAGGCCATCGGCGTTTTGGGCATATTGCAGCAAATTGTCGGTGCGGGCGGCATCGCCGACAAAAACCAACTTGCTGCCCTCAACCGCCGGGCCAAGCACGTCATCGGGCGCGATGACCCGCCCATCGGCCAGGGTTACGCTGTGGCCGTTGACCAGGCGGCGGCGTTCCGGGCCAATCGGCACGCCCAAAGCCTGGGCTTTGTCGTTAAGAAAGGGCCGGCGCGACTTCTCCTGAAAAAGGTAGCCGTAACAGTCTGGGCCGCGATGGGTAACCGGAAAGGCTTCGATGAAAAAGGTATCATCTTCAAATATAATGCCCGGTTTAATGGGCACAAATTTGACCTTAAAGGATGGCGTATCGCCGCCACGCAGCACGACCCGAAAGATGAGATCGCGCACGCGCTCAAGTGTGGCCGCGCCGCCGTAAATTTCCATATTATCCACGGCTTCCCAGCGGCTAAAGGTAGAAGCCAGCCCCCCTAAACCCAAAATGTGGTCAAGATGGCCGTGGGTCAACAAAATCTTGTTCAGGCGCTTAAAGCCCAAACCGCTTTGCAATATTTGCCGTTGGGTGCCTTCACCGCAATCGATTAAGAATCGATGCTCGCGATACAACACCACGTTGGCCGACAAGCCGCGATGGACGGAAGGGGCTGAGGCAGAAGTGCCTAAAAAGATGACCTCAAACATAAATACGCTATCCTTGAAATGAAGTGTCGTTATTTTCTTACGAAATTAAGGCGTCAGGAGGCGGAAGTAAGGAGTAAGGGCCAGCATCGATTACGCCCCGCTTCTTATTCTTTACGCCTTACGTTGTTTATACGAGCGTTTTTGTTTTTAATGCTTCCCGAATACGGTGGCCACGTGTGTTACGCCGAAAACCAGCATGGATATCACCTCACTGCACGGTCGGAACAGCAGGAATGGTTGATCACCACCTGAATCACTCACCCCGACTGGTCGGAACGTTTGATCACCATCTGAATCACACTTCCCGACTAGTCGGAACGTTTGATCACCATCTGAATCACACTTCCCGACTGGCCGGAACGTTTGATCAACACCTGAATCACGCTCCCCGACTAGTCGGAACGTTTGATCAACACCTGAATCACTTACCCCGACTAGTCGGAACGTCTGATCAACACCTAATCACACTTCCCGACTGGTCGGAACGTCTGATCAACACCTGAATCACGCTCCCCGACTAGTCGGAACGTCCGATCAACACCTAATCACACTTCCCGGCCAGTCGGAATAGTCGATCACCGGCGTGGACACCTATCGGGCGGGCGAGAACCAACCCAACCAGGCGTTACCTTGCAGTTAGCGGCTATTGTGGAACATCATTGCGGGTGAGCCACAATATATCGGCCGATTTAAGCAGTAGCACTTGATCCGTTAAAGGTTGCACAGCGTCAGGTTGACCGCCCGCAGCTTTTGAGGCACTGTAGCGGACATTGCGTAAGGCTAGCTCAACGCTATTCTCTTCGTCTCCAACGATGCGCAGTAAATAAAGCTCACCTTCAAAATATTCACCGTTACGCATTTGAATATGGAGGTAGGGTGGAATTAAATTGAGACGGAGCGGTTCAATTTGTAAAACAGTATGCCACAACAGAAACGGCTCGGGTGGATCCTGGCCTAAAGCAAATATCCACCAGCGTGGTCTGTCGCCGGGAGAGCCTTGCCCCAAAAAAGAGGCAAACCGTCGCGCTGCGATCAAACTCAGCGAGAGATAGACGGTTCCAATTGATAATAGCAGCGCAATAACCGGCAGCGAGTGCTCCAGCAGCGGCACCGACATATCGAAGACGTTGTTAAGATAAAGAGTCTGCTGCGATACCCCCCAATACAACAGCACCAGCACGGCAATGGCGGTTAAAAGGCCGGCGTGAATAATGGTACTGCCGACAATCGCCAATACAAACTGCTCAAAGGCAGTTGGCTCGCGGTAGTAGCGGGGGCGATAGGCGGTGTAGGTCCGTGTAAACAAAAAACCGGGCGCAATGAAAAACAGCAGTAAGATAATACTTTCAAGATTGAGGCTAAGGCTCATGTATCTTTTCGAAATTTCCGCAGCGGCCAGCTCGACAGTTCATCAGGAAAGTAAACGCTTTGTAAGGCGCTGGCCGCCCGAATGGCTTTGGCCTTGGCTTTTTCCACGTTTTCCAACAAACCAAAGGCTTCGCGAACGATATCGCGAATGCGCTGAAAGTTGCTGGCTAAGGCATCTTTATCGATAAAGGCAAACGCTTTGTATTTATCTACCGCTTCTTCCCGCAAAGCCTGCTCAGGGTAGCCGGTTAAGACGATGGCATTAATACGATGTTCCATCAATTTTTCAAGCAGCTTCATACCGTCGCGATTATTCTCGTCGGTGGGGCTAAGGCGCAAATCAACAATAACCAGGTCAACCTCCCGGTTCTTAACAAGCTCCATAGCCGGCTCAAAGCCGTTAACCGTCACCACCTCGCACTCGGTTTTGAGAATGCTTTCCAGGGTGGCTCGCCAGTCGGGCACATCATCAACGACTAAAATGCGTTTTCGCATGGTACTTTCTCCTTGCTTGGCCCGAAAATTTGACGTATGTTACTCTATTTCCGTCAAGAATGCAACGACGCTAAATTATAAGCGCGTAATGGCTGAAGGCTGACAGTGGAATGCTTACGATAAATTTTGCGGTAAGATGATGGTAAACGTGGTCTGTTCATGGGGCAGGCTCTCGACGGTAATATCGCTGCCCTGCTGTTCTAAAAATGTTTTAACCCACCACAGCCCAAAACCCAACCCGGCCGGGCTGGTGGTGTAGAAAATATCAAAGATTTTGTCGATGGCTTCTGCCGCGATGCCGGGGCCGTTATCGGTAATTTGAATAGCCACTTTTTGATGGCCGGCCACAAAGGACGCTATCCGCAGCAGTCCGCCCTGAGGGGTAAGCGCTTTGATAGCATTGGTAATTAATTCGATCAACACATCGATCAGTAAGTCGCTGGTGTTGGCCGAGGACAAATTGGGGTCTAAGTGGGTAATCAGTTTGATATTGCTCGGCACCTCAATGAGATCAACAGCCCTTCTGATGAGGGCATTGACATCGTAAACCTCGGTCGGCTGGGTGCGAAAGCGGCGCAGCAGCACCATCGCCAGTTCAACCGTATACAGCGCGTTGCGCCGGATGCGATCCAGGTTGCCTTCGATATCGGCCCGCAGCTGCGGCGGCATAGTAACCGGCTCCAGTAACTCCTGCGTATGCTGGGCAGCGATGGGGATGAGGGTTGTGGTGTTGTTGATGCGGTGGGCCAGGTTCGCGGCGGCCTTGCCCAGCACGGCCCATCGCTCGGCGGCAATGCGCTTCTCCTGCGCTTCACGTAGAGCCTCGTTGGCCCGCTGTACGGTTTCGTACTGGCGCGCATTCCGAATAGCACTTGCTGCGGATGAGGCCACGAGCACCAGCAAATCGACATCAGCCTGTTCAAAGTCGCCCTCTTTTTTGTTGACCACCTCGATCACCCCTATGGTCTCGCCCTCAGTGATAAGCGGCACGGCGATCAGGCTGCGGGTGGTAAAGCCGGTCATCTGATCAACCAACGGCGACCAGGCGAGATGGTATTGAACATCATTGGCGATAACCGGCTGCCCGGTTTTAGCCACTAAACCGATGATGCCTTCGCCCAAAGGCATAATAAAATTCGTAAGCCCTTTTACCTCGCGCCCTTGCGCATCGCACGCCAACTGAAACACGACTCCTTCTCGTTGCCTGTCGATTAAAGCCAGCGCGCCCCGTTCGGCATTGAGAATATCGGCGGTCCGCTGCACCAGCCGCCGGGGGATTTCGGCCACATCCAGCGTATCGGATACCAACCGGCTAATATCGTTAACCCGCTTCAAATCGCGGCTGTACTGCTGCGTATCGTGATAAAGCCGCGCCGTTTGAATGGCCATCGCCGCCGCATCGACCAGAGATGAGGCCAGAAAAGGACGCCTGAGCCAGCCTACTAAATAAGGATAACTGACATCGACCGTGCTCATCTCGCCGGCTGTACCAATCAACATCACCGGCACCGTCAACGCCTGGGCCGTAAACACCGATAGAATCGCCTCCGGCGCTGTACGGGTTCGATCAACATCGATCACAACCAAATCGGGGTTGAGCGCCTGCACCGTTGGCCCGATATCGACATTCGCTTGCAGGGTTTCCACGGTAAGGTTGAAGCGCTGCGTAAGGGCTAAGCGGATCTCCTCGTCATCGCCGGGTGGTTCGATAAATAAGATGATAGGACGCTCAAGGCTTGGCTTCATGCGCTCTCGAAAAATTCAAGGGTGTTGGTTCGATGGTCGGCTGTGATAACCGGCCCCAGAAATTGCTGGATAACCGCCATGTTGGTCAGGGTATGGCGTGTCAGCGATTGCACAGAGACCTGGCCGCGATAGCCGCTCATAACCAGCGGCAAAAGCAGCTGATCGGCTAAATGGGCGTCGAGGGTTGCGCCGGTTTGGTGAAAAGCGAGGAGGGCGTCTACAGCCTCATCGGCTACGGCTTCAGAGGGTTTGCCCTTTTTACCGATGGCCCCGAAACCGGCCCGGCTCGACTCGTACTCGGCGGTGAGAAAAATGCCCGCGCCCGGCGAAACGGAGCGGACGCGCTGAGGGGTTATCGATACCGGCAGCCCAGCCTGCGCCAATCGATTGGTGGCTCGCTGGCCCAGGCGCTGGGCGATGTGCGCCGGTAAACTGGAGGCAACGGCGATACCCGAAACGTTTTTCAGATCGCCGCGTTCAAACAGATTGCCGTGCTGACGTGTCTTTAGGGCACCAGTCCCGGCTATTTCAACCTTAATACGGCCTTCTCCCGCCGGATACCAACCCCAGGCTTCAAGCTCGGACGTTATCTGAAGTCCGCATCGCGCTAACATAGGGAGATAGACCTGCTGCACATAATGAAACGAAGGACTCCAGGGTACGTGGGTTCCGCCTTTAAGCAGCACCCGGCTGTTGCCTTCGGTCAAGGCCAGAGGGAGCGCCACCGTTTGCAAAACCAGCGTGGCGGCTCCGGCGCTGCCGCCCTCGCGTGCCTCGGCCACGTCAAAGCGATACCCACCGGGCGTCGCTGCGTACTGCGGCTCAAAGATCAGCTCGGTCGAGCCGAGTTCATCACCGCGCAGCAGCGCCCCACAGAGTGCTGCCGCCGCTCGCACCGCCGTAAGGTGCTGAGCCGCTAAGCCGGGAGTTTTGCGTCCGGCACGAATGTTTTTGATATGAAGGGGTTGGGTCAGTAAGGCGGCCAAAGTTAAAGATGTTCGTAAAATTTGGCCGCCGCCTTCGCCGTACGTACCATCTATGGTTATCATCGTTAATTTTGCCTACTTATTATTATACCATAACTGTCACAAGGTAAGGATTTATAAACATAATACTACCATTTTGTAGAGTAGCTTTATAAATCGCCCGGTTATTGACATGTAAATAGCTACAAAGAAGTATTGATGTCTCCCTAAAGTATGATAGAATGTTAACAGCATGGAGTATACGAAAACTTGCCAGCTTTATGAACCTGGTGTAAAAGTATATGCTACCAGGGGGGGGGATTATATTAACATTTGTTTATATGCCGGGAAGGAGTGACGCAGTTTATGGAGGTACTGTTACCAGGTCGTGTCATTATGGAGCGGGTGACGGCTCTTGTGGGATTGTTTGTTGATAAACAACATGACGCTTTTACCTCACCACTAGTCGATTCAGTTCACGAGGAAATACGTCGCATCGAGCAGACCCTAGCCGATGTAGCCACACGGCCAAGTCGGGTTGTTCGTAAATCGGAGCTATCAGAACCACTGACAGAGCAACAAAAAATTATTGATTTAGCTGGCTGAACTCATCCTAAAAATAAAAAGCCTCACCAAGGTTGGTGAGGCTTTTTTGATCGCTTATTGACTTGACGCAACGGTATACCCACGCCGGGGAATAGTGAGAATATAGCGTGGCTTGCTGGCGTCTTCCTCAACCTTTTTGCGCAGGTTTTTAATATGCATCCGCACCAAGTCAGGGCTGCCTGTCTCCGATGGATAATCCCACACTTCCTTGAGCAATCTATCGCTGGTGAAAACCTCATCCGGATGGGTCATTAAATGATACAATAACTCAAACTCAACCGGTGTTAAAACCGACTCTTTGTAAGGCGTTGTTACCGTATAACTGTGTCTGTCTAGCGTTAGATCGTTTACCGTAATGAGTGATTTTGTCGGAGCCGCGGGTTTGCGCTGGGCGCGCCGTAGAATGGCTTTTATTCTAAGCTGTAACTCTTCTAAATTGAATGGTTTGGTTAGATAATCATCAGCTCCGGCCCGTAAACCGGCAACTCTATCTTCAGGACGTCCCAATGCGGTTAAAAAAAGGATGGGGATATCGGCCAAAGCCGGATCGATACGTAGTTCACGGCAAGTTTCAAGTCCATCGAAACCGGGCATGACTACATCTAAAACAATAATGTCGGGGTTGTGGCGCCGTGCTTCTTTCAAGGCACTGATGCCACTATAGACGACATACACTTGATAATTCCTTCGCAGCGATGCCTCGATAGATTTGGCGACTTCATGATCATCATCAACAACCAAGACACGCGGAACTTCCACTTCCGGTGATGAAGGTACGGCCATTATTTACTTCCCCCTAAAATATTCACCTGCTCTATAGTTAGGCATTATAGCACGATGATGAACCTGAGCCAATCACCCAAATGTATGGGTTAAAATCGGCTCGGCCGTACTTAATGGAAAGGACTCATCTCTTTAGCTATCCAAAATATTGTAGCTAAAATATCAATCAAATGTTCTATTTATGTCACTTGATTTAACTTGGCTTTAATTTACAAATGGTACTATTTTGTTGCAATGAGAAAGCCTTATGTACGAAATTGCTTTTTGATTTCGTCTATATAGTGCCAAAAGTTACGTCGCGTATTTATTTTGTAGCACAAAAAGTTCGTTACAGAAAAATGCATTGACATACAATAAAAACTGGATAGACTGGTATACAATGTGGTTACCGACAAAACCAGAGCTGAGCCGCTTATTTGCATCTCAAGGCAACAAAATTAAGCACAGACTAAAGATTATTACAATGAGGTGCGTATAATTTCAAGAATTGTTCCTTAGAAGCAAAGCAGAAATACCATAAATGCTAAATCCTAACACAACTCTATCTCTATTCCCCTTAGATGTGGTTCTGTTTCCCGGAATGATGCTACCATTGCATATTTTTGAGAAACGATACCAGGTTATGATTAAGCAATGCATCGACAGCCCGGACCAAATGTTTGGCGTGGTACTGGCAAAATCCAAAGAAGCGCAAAAACCCAACGTAGGTAATATTTTTCGTGATGATCTGTACGAAATCGGTACAACAGCCCGGATCACAGCCGTTGAGCATCTCAAAGAGGGCCGAATGAATGTGGTTACGGTGGGCCAAGAAAGATTTATCGTTCGAGACATAACAGCGAGTAAAGATGATTTCATTATCAGTCACGTTGATCCTTACCCTGTTAAGGAAGATGCAGATCCAAAGATAGTCGAATTGTTGGCTCGCACACTTCGACCAAAAGTGGAAGCGTATATTAATAATTTGGCGAGCGCATCGGGCGAAGATTTATCTGATGCCATCTTGCCGTCGGAGCCGAAAGCATTGGCTTATTTGGCCGGAACAGCTATGCAGGGATCACTCCCTGACAAGCAGCAAATTCTCTCGGCTACATCACTTACAGCATTGATGAATACAGCGGTAGCAACTTTGGATAAAGAAAATAAAATTTTGGCTTATATGTTAAAGGCATATCAAAATCATCAAAAAGTACAAAGGCTTCCTTTTGTTGATTATTCGTTAAATTAATGATTTTGTATCAAAGTAGCCTCTCTCTGCAAACTTTTGGCGCGCTTAGTACGTATAGTTGACAGTTTGTGGTGTTAGAAAATAGGTTAAATTAGTGAGGTGAAGAATTATGGCATCCACATGGGCTCCAGATGAAGCATTATTTAGATTAAGTATAGCTAACCTTGCCGCTACCGCGCCTGTTTCTCCAGAAGAAGAAAAGCGTTTAATTAGCGAAATGTTAGCCGGAAAGCGTGCTTACAAACGGTTATCGTCTAAAAAAGAAAGTCTCGATCCGGACGAGTGTGAAAAACTGCGCCAAGCTGTTGAACGCGGTGTTACTTCTCGCAAAACCTTGATTCAAGCAAACGGACGTCTTGTGATTAGTATTGCGAGTAAATACTCTGGTCACGGTTTGAGTCTGGCTGAACTTTCGCAAGAAGGTGTGTTGGGCTTGATTAGAGCTATTGATAAGTTCGACGCCAGTAAAGGAGTACGTTTGAGCACGTACGCCAGCTACTGGATTAGACAAAGCGTAAGCCGGGCTGTGGCCGTTCAAACCCGAGTTATTCGCTTGCCTGTTCATAAAGTAGATCACTTGGGCAAAATTAAAAAGGTTATGGGCCAACTTACGCAAAAGTTAGGCCGTGCGCCTGAACTGGAAGAGATTGCCGCAGTAACCGGCGATGCTCCAGAACAAATCTATGAACTGCTCCAAGACGGACAAGAAACGTTGAGCCTTGAAGAACCCGTAGGTGAAGATGGCGCAACGCTGGCCGACTTTGTAGAAAATGATTTAACCCAAGCTCTTGAAGATCAGGTTGATTCGACATTGCTCGAAACGGAAATTCGCCGTGCTCTGGCTGGATTGAGCGCTCGTGAAAGCCGCATTGTCGAGCTACGCTACGGTCTTCGTGATGGGCAACCTTTGACATTGCAGGATGTAGCAGAACGTTTTGGGTTAACCCGTGAGCGTATTCGCCAGATTGAAAAAGAAGCACTGGCCAAATTGCGCCAGCCCAATCATGCTAATCGACTGATTGGCTTTGTTAACTAAATATTATGTTTCAAACAAAAGCCTCCGGAAATTTCCGGAGGCTTTTTTATTATAGGCTCATTTTATTCCGCCAATTTTCTGATTATCTTATTCACGGAAATGTTATTGAGAAACAAATATTTCAGCTTTTTATCCTCTAACACTTCGGCTTGTTCAAATAAAAGTATTTGAGCCTTATCGAGCACGCTTTTAGCATCTTCAAGTTTTTGTGATGCGGTGAGTACTTTATAGCACGTTAAATAAACCGACAAAATATGCTCAACACCATTGATGCCCTGTTCATCGATGTGTTTCAAAATATGTTGGGTACAGGTTGTTGCCAGGCCAAGATCGTTACGGGCTAATGCCATTTCGCTTAACCCCGTCAAATCTTCTATGATTGCTACGGTTTGCTGGGTTTCTTGTTTAAGTTTTAGCGCCTCTTCAAAGTATTTTCTGGCCTGTTTATACCGTTTGGTCTTGAGTAAGGTCCAGCCATAGTAAGTCAAGGCCCGCCCTAAAGCCCACGGATCGTTCATCTCTCGCAAAATGATGAGGGCTTTATCCAGATGGGCAAAAGCATCATCATAATGCTCCCATTGACCATAAAGAAACCCTAAGTGATATAAGCTTTGCGCTTCATACCGGCGATCTTCAATAGACTCGTAGGTAGCTAAAGCCTGTTTAAACAACATTTCCGATGCACCGTAATCTCCTAAGGCACGATGGAGCTGTCCCAGATTCAGTTGGGCAAAGCCCTCGCCGCTGCGGTCGCCAATGGTTCGTTGTAAATTTAGGGCTTCGTGATAAGCATTCAAGGCGGTTTGATAATTACCCATGTTGTAGTAAGTCAGCCCCACATGACTAAGGCTATTACCTAAACCCACCTGATCGCCCAACACCCGCCATAAATCGATAGCTTCCTGAAAGAAGTAAAGCGACACCTCAAAATCGGCCTGATAATGGGCAATAATCCCCAAACTGTTCAAACAGTCGGCTTGCGCGCTTTTATCCTGCAATTTCTGAGCAATATGTAAGGCACGCTGCAAATAATTATCAGCGGTCTTGTAATTGCCGCGAATGTAAAGCAGTTTGCCCCATAAATTGTACCCTTCGCCCACGATTTTTTCGGCACCGGCGGCTTCGGCCATTTGAACTGAACGCTCGATTAATTCCAAACCCGAGTCATAATCGCCGCTTGTGGCGTACATGTGGGCCCACTGCTTAGCCGATAAAGCCCGTCGATAATCATCTTTTAATGCTTCAGACAGGACACCCAACGTGTCCAAATCTTCCATCTCTGAATTGCGCTGCCCAATCAAGTTATAAAGTTTAGATCGCTCATAGAGAACGTCCCAATAGTCGGTCGAAATAATTCCGGCTAAATTTTCATTACGGGATATCGTTGCCATGTAATTTAAAATTTCAGTATAGTAGTTGATAGCGGCATAGTTGGCATATTCGCGCTGGGCTTTATTGCCCGCAGATTTCAGGTAATGGAGCGCGTTTTGCCAGTCACCGCTACGACTATAGTGAAATGCCAATCGTTCAACTTCGTCCGGCACCAGTTGAGCTAACGTATCTCCCACAAGTTTGTGCAGTTGCCGTCGCTGTACCGAAAGCAGTCCTTCGTAAACAACTTCTTGGACAATAACATTACGGAAATCATATTCCCATTTGGGAGCAGGCGTTTCAAGCCTAATGAGTTTCTCATTTTCTAACTTTGCCAACTGAGAAGACAAAGTTAAGGCTGTATGGTTAGCCGGATGCACCGCCGACAGGAGAGAACGTTGAAATCGAGTGCCAATGACCGAAGCGATTTTCAACGTGAGTTTCTCCGACTCGGCCAGGCGATCGATGCGGCTGAGAATCACATCTTGAACCGTTTCCGGCAGGTTAAGATTGCCCAACAAATCGGCCAAGACATCACGCTGGTCGCTAATCCCATTCAGCATAGCCCCGGCTATTTCTTGCAGAAAAAATGGATTTCCCTGCCCTCTACTCAGCAAAAGCTTTTTTGCTTCTCCAGAAAGAGGGATAGCATCGAACAAAAGCTCGATAAAATACAGGCTCTCTTCCGGTGAGAGCGATTCCAGATCAATGGTGTGGGTGTAGAGTAAGCCCTCTATATCTTCTAACAATTCACCTTCAATCATAGGGCGATGAACCAAAACCAACAGTAAAGGCGTATCAACCATTTTTTTGGCGAGGTAGGTTGCCAAAGCGAGTGAAAGCTCATCGGCCCAATGAACATCTTCAAGTAGAATGAGAACCGGTCGACGTTTGGCTTCATGGCGTAACAGCGTTTCAATCAGCGCAAATGTATTATTGCGTCGTAGCTGTCCGGAAATGGATTGGGTAAATTCATTCTCTGGTGCTTCCAAGCCCAGAACATCAGCCAAAAGCGGGAGGCGATCGGCCCAATAATCGGGTTGATCAGGCGGATCTTCCAAATCGGCAATGCCGGTTGCCAGCCGAGCCAACTGTCGTTGCGGCGATAGAGTAGGCGACAAACCATAAATTGCCAACAGCACTTCGCGCCAGACCCGGTAAGGCGTTTGCCGATCATAGCTAATGCAGCGCCCTCCATAACTGACCCCGCCCGTCATAAGCCACTCACGTAGCATTTCCGAGGCCAATCGACTTTTGCCGATGCCCAGTTCGCCTCTGATAAATAAAACCTGAAGCTGATCGGAGCGCACCTTGGCCGCTACACGCCTCATCTGCTCTAATTCGACTTTACGGCCGATGAGGGTATCTTCGCGGAGGAGGTAGCGCATGACAAATTCTTCTCTATCGCCTTGTTCCCCCTTAACTAAATAAGCTATCTGATTTTGGGTTTTGCCTTTAACAGCAATACTGCCTAAATCTTCGGTTAGAAAGCGACTATCTGACCGCTCTTTAACCCGTTCGCTGATGATAATGGTGCCGGCATGGCCGTGCTGCATAAATCGAGCGGCCAGGTTGACCTCATCACCCAAAACCGTGTACTCGCGGCGATCCGGCGAGCCTACCGGCCCGGCAAACAGGGTTCCTTCTGTAATTCCTATGGCTACACGTAATTTTTGTTGTGTGGCGACAGACTGTAGCTCCAGAGCAAAAGCCATCGCACGGGTGGGATCATCTTCATGTAAAAATGGTGGAGCGCCAAACAGTACCAACAAAACGGTTCCTTTATCATCAACCGAAACTTTGTTTAGCGATCCTTCAAATCGATACAGCAATTTTTGGCTGGCGCGTAGAAACTGCTGCAGCCGCGCATGGGCCTCCGGCTCATCGTAATTAACACCGCCGATGCCAACAAACACAATGGTCATCCGGCGCAGCTCGGCAATCCAATCGGGCTGCTCGTTAAGTCGGGCTTTAATAGCACCGGGAACAAATAATCCTAACGCATCAGCAGCTCTCGGCTGAAGCTCGGTATCAAGCCGGCTCCAGTTAATTTCTTTGGAAGGGGTAGAAGGAAGGGGTTGGATAACGCTTTGCAAACAAACAAATTCCGGCGCATCTTCAAAAGGAACTCCCACCAGATAAGCATCGACTAAATGCCAGGCACTGGGGCTAAACACGGTTTGACCGGGGCTGGCCTGATGCTCGGCCATAGCCATCTGCACCAGGGGTTCACCGGCCACAACATACTCCCAGCGACCCAGTTCGCCACCGACGGTACATTCCAAAACCTCCCCGGCGGCAATACCGACAGTCATCGATAAAGAGGCACTGCCGCGTGACGTCTTGACTGTGGCAAAGTCCTTCATTTTAGCTTGCATAGCCAACCCGCACTCACCGGCCTGGCGAGCGGCTGTTACCAGATCGATCTCTTCAGCGGGAAATAAGATGGTGAGTGCATCACCAGAAAATTTGACCACTTGACCATGAAATGTCTGGCTGATCTTAATCATTTCGGTAAAATAGTCATTGATAAGCGCAGTAAGTTCCTCTGCGCCGGTGGCGATCAAATGGGGAAAATCCTCACTGGTGATGGAGTCCGCTTCACTAAGAAGCTCTGTAAGTTGGGTGAACCCGGAGATATCGCTAAACAAAATGGCAGCAGGCAAACGACGTGCTGTCGGTTCCGCCAACACAATGTCAGGCTTTTGGTAGATTGCATGCGCGATAGGGGTTGGCACATAAGATGCCAATTTTTCTAACAAAGCCGGTGACGCCATAATTCGATCTTATCGAGAAAGACTTATATGTCAATGGGTTAGAAGTAATAACTGTTTTAATTAAAGTTGTGAGGGTGCGACTGCCTCAAGGAACATTACCGGAACCTTACCGCAAACGGGCTGAAATTGTGGCACTGCCCAAAAAAATCAACATGACCGGCGCAATTACGGCGAAAAGGTTACCCGTTGCTATCAAAGCGAGAATGATAAATGGGGCTGTCCCCAGTACTAAACAACCGATAACAATGTGCCGTAAATAACGTGAGCGGCGTCTTCCAACTCCCCAGCGCACCGCCTCGGCAATAAACCCCGTAATTACCGGGGCCACAAAAAAGGCGATGAGCAATTGAAAGAATCCAAACCTTCCCAAAAGAAAGGTAAATAAAGCCGCTGCAATCAACGACAGCGGAAAGGCAATAACTGACGCAATAACATAATCGGCGTTACCGCCGGTGTAATATTTATCTTCCTGTTCTCGGATACATTCCGGACATCGAAAACCAACCGGTGTTCGTTTAGCACATTTAGGGCAAATAAAACGGTTGCAGCGATTACAGCGCAATCCCGTTTCTGTATCAGGGTGCCGATAGCAAACGCCTAAGCCGGTGTTAGCTTCCCGCTTTTCAGCCAATTTTTGTTTAACAAGCTCTAAACTGGCTTTGGCCTCGTCATGTTCGGGGTCAAGTTCCAAAACCTTCTCAAAATAGCGCTGCTTGTCATCCAAATCATCCACAACACCGGCCAGACCCAACCAGGCATCCGGATTCTCAGGCGCTTGTTCGGTCGCTAATGATAATAACCGGCGGGCGTCTTCTGTGTCACCAACTCTGGCTGCAGCTAACCCTTGCTGAACCAGATCTTTTGTGGTTCCTGACATCCTTACGTATCCTCAAATAAAGTCTTTTGAGGTGTATGAAACGGGGGTTTGATAAGTACAAACACAGTGCGTCCATACCAACCTCTCAAAACCGAATTTTTCAAATTTTACCGTATAATCCTTGGGATTTGATTAAATGCTTACCATAACGTTATCGTTTTTTAGGGTGAGGCCAGCCCAAACGATGCATTAAAGTCTGATAGAAGTAATTTTTTTCACGAAGCCTTAAAAATTGGGCACGCCAAGGCCCCGCCTTCATAATCACTTCATCTCGATGGGCAATTTCAATTTCAATTTGCCCGTCAACTGTTAATACCGCTTTATGATCGGTTGACACCTGAATTCGAACCGTAGCCCCTTTAGATAATACCAAAGCCCGGTCCAGGCTCAAATGCGGCGCGATGGGAACCAGAAGAAAATTCTCCAGTTCGGGCGGCAAAATAGGCCCTCCGGCGGCCAAAGCATAGGCCGTAGATCCTGTAGACGTTGCTAAGATCAACCCATCGGCAATGTATGTGGTTAAAAAACCACCGTCGATATAGGTATTGAGGCGAACTACACGCGCCATTTGCCCCCGGCTGATGACCACTTCATTGAGAGCCTCATATCTACTTACCGTTTGGCCATCGCGCCGATGTTCGGCGTAAACAACCATGCGATACTCAATCCAATAATCACCCCACAACGCTTGTTTGATCAGTTCGGGCCACTCGGCGGGTTGAACCTCAACCAAAAAGCCCAGGTGGCCCATATTTATTCCCAAAATAGGAATATCATAATTGGCCGTAATGCGTGCCGCTCGCAGAATTGAGCCATCGCCGCCAAGGACAATTAACAAATCAATCGGAGCCAATAAATCTCGAACTGTATCTTCATTGGAGCTTGAGTTAACCCAGGCCGATACCCCTAAGCTTTCCAGAAATTCCAATATTTCGGCTGCCATCACGCGAGCCTCGGTTAGTTGGGGGTTGTACAGAACCCCTACATGGTGGAAAGCCAGTCGGTGTGGCTTGGATATGCTAGCCATGGTTACAATCTTTCTAGAAGCCAGTTGACAACTTTCGTCAATTTTACGGAAGTTTGTTCGCTATTCTCCATATCCCGAATTGTGGCCTGCCCGGCCTTAACTTCATCTTCACCCATAATAATTGAGAACTTAGCGTTAATTCGATTAGCTGCTTTCAACTGGGCCTTAAAACTACGGTCGCCCGGCGTAAACTGAGCACCGATATGGGCCTCACGCAAGGTCTCGGCGAGTTTCAAGGCTTCCAGCTTGGCCAGTTCACCCAAATAAGAAACGGTCACTTTGGGCAAAGGTTCTTCCGGCGGGGTAATGCCCAGGTGGCGTAGAGCAATAACGTAGCGCTCAATACCCGATCCGAAGCCGATACCCGGTGTCGGCTGCCCGCCTAACTCTTCAATCAAGCCATCATAACGACCGCCACCACAGATGGTATCTTGGCTGCCAAGTCCATCGGCTTTAATCTCAAAAACGGTTTTAGCATAATAGTCTAAACCACGCACAATGCGATAATCGACAATATAGGGTCGACCAATAGCCTCTAAATAACTTTTCAGTTTGGTAAAGTGCGTATCACATTCTTCACACAGATGGTCAGTAATGTGCGGTGCATTCTCTAACAAAGGTTGGGTTGCTTCTTCCTTACTGTCAAGAATGCGCAGTGGGTTTTTCTTGAGGCGCATTTGGTCATCAGGTGGAAGTTTAT
>JAGRBY010000580.1 GCA_020433835.1 Anaerolineae bacterium
GCTTTACATTGATGCCCAGCTACATCAAGAGATTATTACAGTCATTCGATTCTTAATCTATGCTTTGTCGTGTGCTGTGATAAGCGTGCTGGTTATTGGCCTGGGGTATTTCACCTTATCGGCTCGTGAGCGGGTGTTACTCAGACAAGTTGAAAGAAAACAAGCACAGCGTGAGATTATCCAGAATGATAATGGAACTTGGCTGATCGAGAGCAACAAAGGCAGCGTATCGATTCGGGCATTGCACCTTGACCCACGTGCATATCAAAACGGCATTCAGACCGAACCGACCGCAGCAGAGATCCGCAACTGGCAAGTGTGGACAGAGAGCCGGGGACGCCGGCCGAGCGCGTTTAGAGATAACCGGCATTTATTACCAGTAAGCGTTAATAATGAGAAGCCGCTCGATCTGTTGAACGTGTTTACTCAGACCTTGCAGTGTTATGGGATCATTGGTGGCCAACAAAGCGGCAAAACCTACCAGGCCCGCCACATTGCTAATTATTGGCTGGCTCAAGGTGTGCAGCCGTGGGTTATTGGGCCAAAGTGGGACGCCCACGAATGGACCGGCTGTAAAAAGTTTGGCGGTAAAGGTGATATGCAAGCAGTAGAAAGTGGGATCAGAATCGTTACCCAAGAAGTGGCTCGCCGGCACGCCGATGATAGGCCGCATAAGTCGCATCCAGTTTTGCCAATCTTCTTTGATGACTGGACACCTATTGTTGATGAGGTGAAAACTGCACGAAGGCTCATTTTAGAAGCAACAACGCTTTATGCTTCGGTAAATATCATTCTGTACTTTATTCTTCACAGTGATACGGCGGATGCGTGGGGCGTAGGCAAAAAGGGAGCAGCGCTTAAAGACAACTTCGTTAAGCTGTTCATTCAACCTTACTATGATGAGCGTGGGCAGGTTATTCCGGAAAAAACGACAGCTTACGTTCGGTTCTCCGGTGAGACGGTTAACCGGCCTATAAACCTGATAAACACACCCGTAGCCAGTATAAATGCCGGGGCGCTGGTGGTAGATACTGAGAATTACACCTTTGAGATGGAGCTAGTACCACCGACTGAAGATGAGATCAAAATGTTCGAGATGAGACAAGTTAATGAGAGTTACCGAACTATTTCTCAAGAAATATGGGGCGAAGGAAAGATAGGCACCCACTATAATGAGCAGATCGATGCGGCGTGCAAAAAGGTTTCTGAATGGCTAAGTGAGAGCGCGTGAAGGTGTGAGTAGGGTATGAGAGTGGCTACTCACGCCCTCTCACTCTCACACCCCTAGAAGACTACAACCGTAGTAGCTAAAACCAACGGCGAATCCTCCTCAGGGAATCGATTCCTTGGGGAAATTCTCCTTAAAATTGGAGCGATAATAATGCAACTGCAAACCGAAACCAAACCAGCCTCACCACAACTCAAGGCTATGAAAAGAGCGGTAAGTTATCGGCGCGTTTCGACGGATGAGCAGGCCAGTAACTACAGTCTGTCATCCCAAAAAAAAGAGATACAAACATACGCTGCCCGTAACGGAATGGAGATTGTAGCCGATTTTGTAGATGATTATACAGGCTCAAGTCTTGAGCGCCCTGGCTTGGAGCAAGCCCGCAAGTGGGTCAGACAACGTCGGGCCGATTGTGTGATTTGCCTCGACAGCGATCGGTTAACTCGCCATCCCACCCATTATATGATTTTGCGTGATGAACTTATGGATTTGGGAATCGAGTTGCATTATACACGTCGGGGCAAAGTTAACCTAGATGATTCGATGTCGATGTTAATAGAGGATTTCTATGGCCGCAAAAACGAACAATGGAAAAAAGACATTATCGAAGCCACTACGCGGGGCCGACGGGAGAAAGTCAGGCAAGGTAATGTAATTACTCATGGCACACCGCCCTACGGCTATAGAGAAGTTAAAGAAGGTGACAAAACCCGATTAGAAATCTATGAGCCAGAAGCAGCAATAGTCAGGCGCATTTTCAACCTCTATGTCTATGAGGAAAAGGGATATAACTTAATAACGCAGGAATTGACTGCTGCAGATGTGCCAACCAGGGCCGACATCGGCTTAAGAAACCTTGATAAGAAAAAGGGGCGATGTGAGTGGAGCACCGCAAGCATCCAGCGAATTATCAAACGCGAGACCTATACCGGCAAATGGTATTATGCAAAAGGCAGCGATGAGCCTATCTTGGTTAAAGTTCCGTCCATTGTCCCACGTGAAGTGTGGTTAATCGCTCAACAGAAGCGAAAGTCAAACCGGGGGAGACGGTTAGCTGCTAAGTATGAATACTTGCTGTCTGGCCGAGGTAAATGTGCTTATTGTTCCTCGCCGGTGTCTGGTAATAGCAATGTATGGAAAAGTAAAAATTCGAGCGGTGTAATCTTATACTACCGCTGCAATGCTGCCTCACAAAATGGTAAGGTAGGAGTAACATGTAATGCGCCCTATTTCCGGGCTGATAAGATTGACCGAGTAGTATGGAATTGGATAAAAGATATGGTATTGAAGCCAGAGTCATTAGAGGCTGGTCTTAGAAATTACCAGCAAGAACAAGCTTCACAGGCAGGGCCGTTACAGGAAGAATTGGCTAGAATTGAGAAGCTTATTACTAAACGGCAAAACAGGCTTAACCGTCTATTGGAGCTTTACCTTGATGGTGAGTTTCCCAAAGATGAGTATGTTATTGCAAAGCGACAAATTGAAGTTGATTTAACGGAACTGGAAGCCCAACAGGCTGAAAAGATAAATCAACTGGGAGCTGTAACCCTTGCCCCTGAGAGAATAGCCGATATTCACGAATTTGCCCGCAAGATAAGGGCTGGCCTTGATGCAGTCTCTTCAGAAGAGAGCTTTGAAACGCGCCGGAAGATCGTCAATCTACTTGATGTAAAAATAAAAATGGCCGTCGAGGACGGCCAAAAAATAGTTTATACTACGTGTATATTGAACATTAACGCTCCACAAGAGCTACCTTTTGATTATACCAGTTCAGGAACGTCGAGATGGATAGACTGATCGTCAGGTAAGAAACCATAAATATAATGATAACTTGTACCGCAAAGCCCGATTGATTAAGTACCGTGTTACCCACTCCAACCAGATCAGGGTAACCGATAGCCACAGCCAAACTGGAGTTTTTCGTTAGGTTTAGATATTGGCTCGTCATTGGCGGAATAATAACGCGCATAGCTTGAGGTAAAACAATGAGACGCAATCGTTGGGTGTCATTTAACCCCAAAGCACGAGCTGCCTCGGTTTGACCTTTAGAAACCGCTAAAATACCCGCTCTGACGATTTCGGCTGCATAGGAACCGGTATAGATAACCAGACCAATCAACAACGCGGCAAATTCTGGGGTTAACTTTACACCGCCCTGGATATTAAATCCGGCAGGAGCAGGCGTGTTGAGTACAAGCGGCGGGGCGTTAGTTGAAATAAGTTCGTGAGCGTCTGGGGTCTCTAAAATAGCGCGTTCTGAGGCCAATTCGGCTTGGGTACCCGCTAAAATATCACAGTCTCCAGCCGCGTAGGCATTTCCGGCTTGGCTCACACTGTCTACTCCATTAACATCAACGGGGATGTTGCGCTGACGAAGCTGACTGGCGGCATTAATCTCAGAGGCACTATTTTCTACTGCACAAAGCGTAACTGCACCGTCATTAAGTACATCCAAACGACCTTCTACTAACTCGGTTTCTTCGGGAGAAAGGGTGCCTGATTCGAGTTGATCTGTTAACTCTGCTCGATAATCAGCAACATCAATGATAGTGGTAAGCTCCCTATCACTTCCTAACTCTGCCAAAGCGTCCTTATCAATACTGGCTACATAAATGCTTTCAAAATCATCGAAGTCACTAATGTTTCTCGATGCACTAACCATAATCGCCTGGTCGCTGGCAAACGCACTGGTTGCCAGCCAACCAATCAGTACCACGATGAGGAAAGCAAAAATAGCATTTCCCAATTTGTTTTTAGGCTCACCAGTTTGCTCTTCCTGGCGGCTTTGAATGGTCCACAGAACCATAACCAAAATAACGCCTAAAATAATAAAAGCTAACCAAATGGGAAAACCAGATGTAGCTGATAGGCCAGGGACAGCGATGCCTCTATTGTTGAGATAAACAGGTAACCCAAAGAGCTGCGCACTGTCTTTTACCGCAGGAAGCTTAAGTATAACCGCGAAGTAAATAAAGAATAGCAGTACGAGTAGCGGAATGTTTCGTATAATTTCTATATAGACCGTAGCCACGCGGCTAATCAACCAGTTGTTAGAAAGGCGGGCAATACCCACCACAATCCCCAACAACGTAGTCAAAATAATACCGATCAATGAAACCCGAATTGTGTTAACAACCCCCACCCATAGTGCTCGACCAAAAGTGTCTGTTGCTTCATAATCAATGCCTTCAGCAATATCAAAAGCAGCAGTACTGTTAAGAAAATCAAAGCCTATCTGTAACCCTTGATTTTCAGCATTGTTAATAAAATTATTGATGAGCCAGGCAAAGAAAATAATCACTAATATCGTAAAGATAACTTGCCCGATTACGCCCAAAACGCGAACGTCTCGCCAAAATGGAATGGATGCTTCTTGTTTTATGTTTGGTGAAGTTGATGCCATCTATCTCCTCATCCTGTATATTACCTAAAATACAGCCCGGCCATCTATCGGCCGGGCTGTATTTACCCCATAAATTTTAACGGAACGGCATTGAATACATCAGGCCGCCTTCAGTCCATAAGGCGT
>JAGRBY010000581.1 GCA_020433835.1 Anaerolineae bacterium
TCGTTAGAAGAGCAGCTTGATAAGATGAAATCGCTTTTGATCCAGCGTGAGAGTCTGCTTCGAAAATACCAGAAACGGGTGTCGTCTAACAATCATACCGGACTGCTTAGCCAGGATGATCGTTTAGAGAGCTGCGAAAAAGATAATATTCGTTTGAATAAGATGCTGGCTCAAGCCAAGATAGCTTATGAAAAGACAGAAGGGCGAGCCAATTCATTAGAAGAAGCTGTTAACGCTCAGAAGGCGCAAACGAGCAAGTATCAAAAAGAGGCGAAACGGTTAGCCAACGAATTGCGCAACTTGTCGGAAGCAATGCGGTTGATGTCTCAAGATATGGAGCAGCAAATGAACCGTATTACTACGTTTGTTTCATCCAATAGGGGTGCATAAAGCCACGTTTATCTGCCTAAGATAGGAGATAAAAATAAAGTTACTTTTAGTCTCCGGTTTTTCCTCATCAATGTTTATTAACTTTCAGAGGTCGGCTCTGTTGTGGGTTCAGCCGTTGCGGTTTCGGTTGGCTCCTGCGTTGGTTCTTCGGTGGCTTCCGAATCATCGGTAGAGGTAGCTCTGGTTGAAGCTGGGGTTGCTGTTGGGGCCGTGTTGTCTACCTCTGGTACCCTTTCTAGGGTGGGCGTTGGCGTTTGCTGGCTCCATAAACCCAACCGGCCCTCTTGGGCACGTGCTTCAGCTGCTTCAATCTCTGTCTCAAAACGGGTATCCGGCTCGCTAATTTGAGCGTTGGCTAACCCTCGTTCTACCAAGAGTATGTTGAGCATTTGATTATCGATATAAATGTAGCGCAGTAAGTTGCCGTCTTCATCGTAATCCGTTTTATCTTTCACGAGGCGCACAACTTTGAGATTGGCGACGCGTTGGTTGGTCTCATAAGCCACCATTCCCCAGGGAGAGTCGATGGCAGGGGCATCTATACCCAGTAACTTTACGGTATAAGCCAGATTAGCCGGATCGCCGTCTAAGATGACGGCCAGGGTGTTACCGTCGATGATTTCCACGATCAGCCCTAAAGCCTCATCAGGAATGGGGGTGATGGTCGCTGTTGGGGGCGGGGTCAAAACCTCGATAGGCATAACCCTGGTACTTGAGGGCGATGGAGCCACTGTCGGTTCTTGAGTAGGAAGCGGCAATGACTGACGGCGTATCTCAGGCGAACTGCTAGAGCTACACCCGACACTTATAACACTCGCCACCGTTAAGAACAAACTAACCCCTAATAACTGCCGATTACAAGCCAATCGACCAAACAAAGAGAGCAATTTTCGCATGGGATTTCCTCAACATAAATAAAACGACTGCATTATAACGCTAATTATGATTGTCAGAAAATCACATGCTTTTTATTTATAACGTTGGAATCAAAAAATCCCGATACGCTATCGGGATTTTGTCGTGTTAAACGGTGTCTTGCGTTGGTAAGAGGATAAAAAATTTGCTGCCGGGGAGTTTTTCTTTGTTGTACCCTTCACTTTCCACCCAAATGCGACCTTCGTGGGCTTCAATAACCCCTTTAGCGATGGTGAGGCCCAACCCTACCCCACCTCCCATAAATTTTGTTTTACTGGTGCTGTGTAAGGCTACATCCTCAGCGGTTCCAAATTTTTCAAAAATCATTTTCTGCTTGGCCAACTCAATGCCGACGCCGGTATCCGCAATAACAATTTCGATGAAGGTTTTCTCTTTTTCTTTAAGCAGACCGGCTGTCATCGAAATTCGACCCTCATCAGGTGTGTATTTAACAGCATTGGTAACAATTCTGGATAACGCTGAATGAAGCTGCTTTGAGTCGCCCTGAACCATTGGTAAATCTTGTTTGATATCAACAATAAAGGTTAGCTTTCTATCCGTTATCTTGTTTCGTTGTTCGCTTTCGACACTTCTGATAATACTTCGGATAGACACAGGGCCGAACTTTACATTTTGGTCAGCTAATTCGACTCGAATGACGCTTACCATATCATCCATGATTTCTTGGAGCCGTTTAACCCCTTTATGTACACCATCAAGCAGCTCTTTAGCATTGGAATCGGTACTAATCGAGGGCAGCATTTGCAGCATTTGGGTGTAGCTGTGAATGACAGTAAGCGGCGTTCGCAGTTCGTGTGAGGCTACCGAGATGAAGTTGCTTTTCGCTTCTTCGAAGTGTCTAAGGCGATCATACGCTCCTTTGAGTTCGTCGAATTTTCTTTCAAGTTCCTCTATAAGGTTAACACTTTGCTCTTTAAGATAATATTCGCGTTTGGTTTCCGGTTCGGATTCTTTGTGCCCGGCGGCAATATGGCGCCCAACTTGGCTAATCAGTTCGTCAAAATCAATGGGTTTGCTCAAGTAGCCGTCGCAGCCAATGGCTTTGGCTCGCTCTCGATCATCATGAACCGTTCGAGCGGTGAGGGCTAAAATGGGAACACTGCTCAACTGCGAATAGCTGCGCATGCGGGTGACGGCGGTAAAACCGTCTAAATCAGGGAGATTTATGTCCATCAAGATCAAGTCAGGACGAATTTCAAGTGCTTTTTCAATACCTTGCAGGGCGTTTTCGGCATCAACTACCCGATAACCCTGACTTTCAAGAATGCGCCTAACAAGATGTCGGTTTTCTGGAGTATCTTCTACGTTTAGGATTGTGCTTGGCGTACCCATGCCTGCCTTCTTAAAGTTATTGGATTTTTAACCGTAAAAATACAATAGGGGATAGTTTATCGTTACGCTTTTCTATTTTAACATTCGTTAATCGGAAAACGAATAGGATAACCATCCCACTACTTTTCTAGAGTCATTGTATCCTATTTTTGGTTTTTTGATAACTGTGAATAAATTTTCTGGCCTTCTTCTAACCGGGGGCAAATCGAAAGAAATACCACGACCGGTTTTCCGAGTCCATATCGATTGTAAATACGTCAGAGACCTGTGCTCCATCCGGCGACTCTAAATGAAATGTCCAGGGGCCGGTAACATAGTTGCTAATTGGCTCAAATTTAGTGTTACCACTTTTAACCACTTGACCGGGAGGGGTGTGCCCTATAGTTTTATCGGCAGAAAGTTCCGATTTCGTTACTATTCCATTGGGATCGACGCCAACCAATCGTAAACCGGGTATAAAGCCGCCATTTTGGTTTTGAATGGCTACCATGATCGATAAAATATTAGCTTCTGTAGGTTGGTTATATAGCTCAGAGACTTGATAATCCCAATGGGGGGCTGAGGTGGCCGTTGGTTCGGGAGTGTTGGTGGGCGGCGGTGGCGGAGGTGGCACCGTCGGTGTTGCGGTGGGGCCGGGGGTGGGTGTTCGCGTTGCGGTGGGTGTTGTGGTAACGGTGGGTGTAGGCGTATCGGTTGGGATAGGTGTTACTGTTGGGGTAGGTGTTTTTGTCGCTGTAGCTGTTACCAGCGGCGTTGAGGTAAAAGTGGGTTGAATGGTAGCCACAGTTTGAGCAGCGGCTGTTGGACTATTGGCATAAGCAACCAATCGATCAATAGGTGAAGCCAGCGTGCAACCGGAAAGGACTAAGAGGCCAGTCGTAGCCAGCAGTAGCCCCAGTCCGTTAATATCATACTTTCGCACGTTAAAATTTCCTCCAAGTAAAGTAGACGCTATCTTTAGAAATAAAGAGCCGCTTCATTATGATATATCTACAATAATGAAAGCGGCTTTTACTCTGCAATGATTATAACTTTGATTAGTAATTAGGCAAGCTAATTTTATTGTCTCCCGAATTATTTAGCCACCTGTTTCCAAGGCATCGGTTGGCTCGATGGTTGGTTCAACAGTTGGCTCAACCGTCGACTCGAGAGGCAGTTCAGAGGTGGGTTCTATGGTTGGCACGATTTCAGCCGTTGGTTCGGATGTCGGTTCGATGGTCGTCTCAGCTGTTGGTTCGATAGTTAATTCTACGGTTGGCTCGATAGTTACTTCAAGAGTCGGTTCAGCAACCTCAATGCCGGCTGACGACTCAAAGGCATCAGCGTCTGCAGCGCAGCGGAAACCAGTTCCGTCACTGCGTAAACGAGGCTCATTATTCATTCGAAATGTAGTGCGCAGATGTTGTGCAGAATTATCCCACGAGCCACCCCGCACCACTTTGAAATAGTCATTGAATGTGTCGGCTAATTCATAGTTATTGCCGGGATAGCCCAAATAGCTGCCGTCGACCCACTCCCACACGTTGCCGGCCATATTCAAGGCTCCGTAGGGGCTGGCTCCTGCCGGAAAGCTATCTACAGGCGCAGTGTATGCATAACCATCGTCACTATTGACGTCTTTGTCTGCGGATGGACAGCTATTGCTACAGTAGTTGGTAACGCTGGATAAATCAAACCCCGGAAGCTGAAAAGCATTTCCCCACGGAAAGATGCGGTCATTGGCGGAGCCTTTGGCTGCTTTCTCCCACTCGGCTTCGATAGGAAGACGCCCGCCGGCCCACTCACAGTAGGTTTGGGCATCAAACCAACTTACCTGCACAACGGGATGATCATCTATTTGGTCAATCCCAGTATCCAAGCCACGTGGGTGATAGAAGGTAGCGCCTTCGATTTCCTCTCCGGCGCTGGTGCCGTAGCCTTCCAATTCCGCCGTGGTTTTGTAGCCGGTTAGGTTAGCAAATTCACTAAATTGGGCGTTGGTAACCTCGGTGCGATCTATCCAAAACGCTTCCAACGCAACCGGATGCTGCGGCTGCTCGTCACCTCCGGCAAACTTTGGCTCTCCTCCCGCACCAACGGTGGCTAAATCGGCG
>JAGRBY010000582.1 GCA_020433835.1 Anaerolineae bacterium
TCAACGGCTCTGGAGGTTTAGCCAGTATGTTGGTAGGTTGGGCCGAATACCAACGCAATATCGACCCGCCAACCTTTACCGCCGGCATCATTGCGCTGACGGTCTTAATTGGCGGTGTGACCTTCACCGGTAGTGTGCTGGCCTGGGCTAAATTGAGCGGCAAAATGGACGGCAAGCCGATTCTGTTCCAAGGGCAGCAAATTGTCAACGCACTACTGCTGCTAGCCATTTTGGTGTGCGGCATTCTGTTTACCATCAGCCCGCCGACCAGCTTTTTAATCTTGATGATTCTGATTGTCCTGTCGTTGATCTTGGGGGTGATGTCGGTTATTCCCATCGGCGGAGCCGATATGCCGGTGGTTATTTCACTGCTCAATAGCTACTCCGGCTTGGCGGCCTGTGCGGCCGGTTTCGTCATCGAGAACAACCTGCTGATTGTGGCTGGGGCGCTCGTTGGGGCCAGCGGTATCATCTTGACCAATATTATGTGTAAGGCGATGAACCGCTCGCTGGGCAACGTGCTGTTTAGTGGTTTCGGTTCGGCCACCGGAGGCGGCACGGTCGTCGAGGGCGAAGCCAAACCGATCTCGGCCGAGGATGCTTACTTGGTTCTGGAGGCAGCCAATTCGGTTGTCTTTGTGCCGGGTTATGGTCTGGCCGTAGCGCAAGCACAGCACACCGTGCGCGAGTTAGGGGAATTGTTGGAAGACAACGGGGCGGAGGTCAGTTACGCCATCCATCCGGTAGCCGGTCGGATGCCCGGCCATATGAACGTGCTATTGGCCGAGGCCAACGTGCCTTACGATCAACTGGTCGAGATGGATGATATCAACCCCATTATGGAAACGGTCGACATCTGTATCGTCGTCGGTGCAAATGATGTGGTCAACCCTGCTGCCCGTGAAGATGAGGCCAGCCCGCTCTACGGCATGCCGATCATCAACGTCGATAAAGCCCGCACGGTCATTGTCCTCAAACGGTCGATGCGAGCCGGTTTCGCCGGGGTAGAAAACCCGCTCTTCTTTAAAGACAACACCCGCATGCTCTTTGGCGATGCGAAAGCGAGTGTGCAGAGTTTGGTTAGGGAGTTCAAAGAGGGTTAAGCATTTTAGTGATATCAGAAAGCGCACAGTGTTTTTTCCCTGTGCGCTTTTTTGTTGGTTAGTTAGTTGGATGGATGGATGGATGGTTAGCTGGTTGGTTGGGTAGTTGAGCAGATTTTAGCCATCTATCCAACTATCAAACCACACCCTACACAATCAAAGATTCTAATGCGGTGGCTGTTTGTTTGGTGTAGAACCATACCACACCCGGCCGTAACTTCACATCGAAAACCACGGCCAAAAGGCATTTGCCGTTAACATCACATACATATAAATTGTAGGAGTCGCCCTCGTAAAAACTGGCCTTAAATGACTTCTTATTGTCGAGTAAGTTCGCCAATTTAGCCGAGCCTGAGTGATTACTGGCGACTAACTGGCAAATATCATCAACCTTATCCGGGCTAATTTGCCCGATCATCTGTACCGACATACCTTGGCTATTAATCAACATCACCGCCCGAGAACCCGCGTTAACCTGAAGTTGGTGGAGATGATCGGCGATGGACATACTCTTAACAGGTTTTTTTTCTGTGCGAGTGAGGTCAACCTCGTCCGATGTCTCAATGAGCGTGTAACGGGTGTCCGGTTGAAACGACTGCGGCTCGACCACCGAATTGGCGGTTTGGCGCACAATGTCTCTGATTTGATCCATGGTAAACGGTTTACTAAGATACCCGTCGATATGCAAGTTGTCCGTAGTACTGCGTAATTTATTGGTGCCATAAGCCGTCATCAGCACAACTTGCGTATCGGGCGAGATACTGCGAACAGCCCGAACTAAGTCGATGCCGGTCATACCCGGCATCATATAGTCGGTAATAATCAAATCAAAAAATGTATCTTCAATCTGGTCTAGCGCGCTGTACATACTTTCTGCCGTAGAAATGTGATAATTTGGCCCCAGTTTTTTGAGACCAAACTCTAGCATACGCAATATACTTTTATCATCATCAACAATTAATACGTGTTTTTGCCCCATTCAGCAGCCTCTAATGACATATACGGGACGATGTTGGTTTCAACGTTTCAAGAGATTATCAAAATCTTCAGCGATATCCCCTTCATCACGGGTCTTAAAGCCTACACCCGTGTTAGGCAAAAGTTTCGCTAAAGCCGTGGCCATTTGTTTGGTATAAAACCAAACGGTTCCCGGTTTTCCTCCCACCCCGAAAACAACAGCCAAAAAATAACGTCCATTGATATTGTAGGCATAAATATTATATTTATTGCCTTGGTAGTAACTCGATGTGAAAGTTGATTCGTTATCGCCAAATAAATGTGCAAGTTCAGTAATTGATAAGAAATTGGAGGATACAAACGCAGCCAATCGCGACGCTTTTGCCGGTTCGATATAGCCTGAACTGTAGACCAGCCGACCGGCCGAGCTAATCAAAAGAACACTATGTGCCCCGGTTTGATGATGCAGTGTTTGCATCTGTTCCTGGACGGCTTTGCTGAGAGGAAGCTCTTGAGTTGCTTCTTTCTCAGGCTCGCCTCTATGGTTATCGAGTGTTTGTTGAATAACCTTTAGCATTTCCGGCATAGTAAATGGTTTGCTTATAAAGCCATCTAATTTTAATCCGCTAATATCCTCGCGAACATGGCTTGTATCGTAATGGGCCGTCATGAGGATAAAAAACGCGTCCGGTAAAAAGGTGTGACCGGCCTTAATTACGTCAAGTCCGGTCATCTCCGGCATCATATAATCAGTTACAACCAAGTCGAAGGCTTTATTTTGCATATGCTCTAAGGCCGAAGCCCCATCTTCGGCAGTTGTTACCTGATAGTCAGGGTTTAAGCTTTTTACGCCATGAGCCACCAAGAATAAGAGATCGGCATCATCATCAACCACAAGAATCTGTTTGCTATTCATAAATTCAGTTCTTTCTCGTCTAAAAGATCGAGTTGCTCACGTTGGGTACGGATTTCAACAAGATGCCAGCATAGCGTCGCCCTTTGCAACGATTATGATTTTAAGGTTCATCGATTGATACAACGTATTCTATGGTACGTTACATCGTATTTATGCGCCAGCCCCAACGCCGTTTTTTCTTTGCTTGTTTTCGGCCTTTATGGCCAGAAACGCGATCAAAAAAATAAAATGTGTTCAAGCCTGTACCCTCGCATCGGCTGCATCGACGTCCGGCAAACAGACGCCCCTTTCCTCGGCAGCGAGGGCAAAATCGCGTTGGCTGCTCTGTTAAAAAACGCCCGGCTCCTAAACAGACCGGGCATTTTCGTTTCGATCTCTTTTGGCTTTCAATACCGGTGCCCTTACACCAGGCACATTTTTCCAAGGCCAGTCGATTTTTTACTTCTGACAACGCCCGGTCTATTCCCGAACGATGGGTTGTTGGGGCTAAGATACCATACAAAAATCCCATCCCACTGCCCACAAGATAACCGGTTATTAGGCTCGATGTCATGTTAAAATTGAGAGCATAGGCAAAGGCCGCACCCACAAGCATTCCCGCCGCACCCCACACTATTGACAACAACGTACTTAACACAATTTTCATCATCGATCCTAACAATTCTCTATTATACCATAAAGTGGCAACCAATTGCGAGGTTGAAACTCCAATGGTACAATCCGCCACCATTGGAGCTTAAGATCGTGAATACTGCCGAGCAATCCAGCCCTATTATCACCGGGTCGAAACCACCCCGAAATAGAACAGGCTTAACGTTTTTCCTTCTAATCAGCTACTGTCTACTGGCCATTATACTCACCTGGCCCACCATCAGCCACGTTACCACGCACCTACCAGGTGACGGCGGCGATGATCCGGCCATCGCTTGGAATCTGTGGTGGATTAAATACGCCCTCCTTAATCAAGGCCAGACGCCCTTCAGCAGCGATTTTATGTTTTATCCCATCGACATAAATTTGGCATTTTATACGCTAACCGTGCTTAATGGTTTTACAGCGCTGCCCTTAACCTTAAATTTTGGCGTTGTCACGGCCAGCAATCTCCATATGTTCTTTACTTTTGCAATAGGCGGCTATGGCGCTTTTTTGTTGAGCTATTATCTTCTATCGTCATCTTCACCAACCTTGAAAACGTTTACAAAGCCGTCCCCACCCGACTCGTCTCTCATTTGGTTTAGTGCTGCGCTGGCTGGGGGATTTTACGCATTTGCAAGCAGCAAACTCTTCTACATTGCTCTGGGCCAATTCAACATTGGCAGCAGCCACTGGATTCCGTTTGCTGTCCTCTATTTGATCAAAATGCACGACCAACCGCATCGCCTCAAAAATTCGGTGATGGCCGGTCTCTTTTTTACGTTTCAGGCCTGGAGTGAGTTAACCTACGCTTCCTTCATTTTGGTTTTCATCGGTCTCTTCTGGCTTTATCAGGGTATTGTCCTGCTTTGGCAGCGAACCTTCGCCCCGCTGCGTCTTTTTGTACGGAATGCCATCGTTCTGGGCGTTATCTGTACTCTCGGCCTTGTCCCGATATTGGCTTCTATGATACCCGATATGCTGACCGAAGGCGACTTTTTTGTCGAAGGCGGCGGTTTCGCCGATGCCTTTAGCGCCGATTTGTTGGGCTTCATTATCCCGACGATGCACCACCCCTTGTTTGGGCAACTGCACACCTACTCCGGCCTTCAGAACTTTGACAAAGGC
>JAGRBY010000583.1 GCA_020433835.1 Anaerolineae bacterium
AAAAAGTTTTCTATTGAACGTTATGGCCGGGACGCGGCCTTTCAAATGGCGGTTAAGTTTAGGAAAGAAAAAGAGAGAGAGATGTTGCAGTCGAGAACGACTGACAACAAATAGTATAAACCCGAACGCCTTCTTTGCGTTCTCTTTTTCACTCAGGAGCTAAACTTATGGCCATCAGTATTGTTCTCTTTATCCTCGTGTCTTTAGGCAGCCTCGTTGCACTCATGCTTTATTCCAACAAACAGGAACAAAAAGTACAGTCGCCTCATAAAAATGCTTGGCGACGGTTGGCAGACAAATATAATTTGTTTGACTTTATCCCAAACGATGCCCTACCAATCGGTTATGTTATGGGTAAGTACCGTGGTTACCGCCTGGGCTTAAATATGGGTCGGGAAGATTTTCGAACCATCACTCGCTTGACCATCTCCGTTGATGATAAGCCAACCGGTGAGGGTCAACCGCCCAGTAAAGACGAAATTGTCGAGCAGTTAAGTGAGGAAATGCCTTACGCGCTGCGTGGTGACATCTATTTCAAAGAAAAAGGCATGACCATTGTCTATGAGCAGTCGGGCGAAGAATATGATGAGAAGTATCTGCAATTTCTTTTCGATCATCTGTGCGATATGCTGGCCGGGTATCATCAATCGGTCAAAATCGGCAGCGAAATTGTGCCGGCTTTAACTCGGCTGGCTACGGTTGAAAATAAAAGGTCGCCCCTCATTCAGCAGTGGTTGTATGCTATCGGCGAACAAAGTAGAGTTAAGCTTGTTGAAAACGTCTAGAGACGTTTTTAACCGCACTCGCTCAAAAATGATGTTATAGAAGGGCAATGACCTGCTTGTTCTATCATTAAATAGGACATCTCGACCGCAGCTTTGTATGGTATAATGCCAGCAATAGCTGCGGTTTTTTATGTCTGCATTTGTAGCAAGAAAGAGAATTGATATGTACAATGCTGAATTTATTGGGGATGAAACAGAGTCATTACCTCAAACAGTTTCGGCCCTACTAGAGAAGATACAAGCAAGCCGGTTAGCCCTGGAAGCGCTTATCGAGCCGCTCAGCGAGACGCAACTTATAACCCCGGAAGCCGAAAGCGGTTGGTCGGTTAAGGATCAGATGGCCCATATTGCTATTTGGGAAGGTGGTATGGATGGTCTTTTGCACGGCCGGCCTCGCTTTGGGACGATGGGTTTGGATGACGAAGCTGTCGCTACGCATGATATGGATAGCCTTAACGATATTCTTATCGAGCGCAGCCGTAAGCAGTCACTGGCTGAGGTCAGGCGCTTTTTCAAAGAGGCACATCAGCAGTTGGTCGCCACGCTTAGCCAATTGTCTGATGAAGATCTGTTGAAATCTTACGGCCATTATCAGCCTGACCAAATCGGCGAGTTTACCCGTAAACCCATCATCAACTGGATTGTAGCTAACACCTACGATCATTATGCTGAGCATTACGTTATTATCGAGAAATTATATGCTAAGTAGAATGCGTAATGAATTATGTTAGGTTGCTCGCCCAAAAATAAAACAGAGAACGTGGGCAGTCACGCTGAACACACTCGGTGAACTTTGTGGCTGCGCCGCGTTCTCTGTGGTAAATCAGTACTCCAGAAAACGTTGTAAACGTTTACTGCGACTCAGACGCCCCTTCTTCCTCTGCCGGGGCTTCGAGGAAATCCGCCCGGGTTTTGTTGATGAGATTATCGCCCGTAAACGACGAGATACGAACGTAGTAAGGTGAGTTCGATGCCTTAAAGACGTAATCGTCGCTGTCCTCGGGATTTTTAGCGCCAACCATCAACGTGTATGTTTCAGCGGTCGTGCCCAAAGTAACGGTTGCTTGCGGCTTGTCGAGGCCAAAGTCGGCCTGGGCTTCTGTGCCGATGGGTTCGGTCATGCGGACGGAGATAAGTTGGTTGAGCATAGTGGTGAAGGCGTTTTGGTTGAACGTTTCGTCTTCGGCCAGATCGCTCATTGTCCAGTTTTCGCCGTCTTTGACAAACTCAAACGTGCCGTTGCCGTTCTCCAGGGTCAGTTGGGTCGTTGTGGTTTGCGGTACGGTGAAATAGAGCGTATCGATCCAACTGCTGGCCTGAGGATTAATGTCAAAGGCATTGATATCGCCGGTGAGGTACACCTCCGGCTGGCTATCGGCTCGGACATGGGTGGCCCCGGCTCCGGCGGAGCTGCCGACATAAAGATCGTGGGTTGTGCCGTCGCTTAGCGTCAGTTCAAGGCGACGATTGAAATCGTCGGGGGCAACCTGAAGTCGGCGGTGGCTGGTGTCGGTTTGGGTGACCAGACGGTTGGTCTGAACTTTTTCGATATTGTCCAGCAGAGTAGTAACCTGTTCTGCCGTCACCGGAAAATCGCCGGCATCGGGCAGCACCCAGCCGTCATCCTTTTTCGCTAAAGTTAGGGTGTTATCGCTGTCGCTGATGGTCAGTGCCGTCACGCTGTCGGTGGCGATATCGCCTAACAGCGGGCCGCTGGTTTGTGATGCCGCCGGTTTGGGCCAGAAAAGCCACACCGCCAGAGCAATTTGTACGACCAGGGTGATCAATAGAATTTGTTGTAATCGGTTGGTTTGACTCATACTCATTTTGTTTACTCCTTACACCGTCCCCGCTACTTTTTTCTGCTCATCGCTGCTTACGGGCGAGGATGACTGCGGCAGCAGTTCCATCGGCACTTCGCTCTGGCGGCGGCTGCGCCAGATTACGGCGATAGCAACCAGCGCGGCCAAAGCCAGCCCGTAGTTGGTATATTCCCAGAAGGATTGGTTGGCTTCGTCCATCGGAGCCAAGACCCTGGCCGAGGTGCCGCCGGAGCGGATGCTGAGCAGGTCTAGATCCTCAACCGACCAATCGACCGTATTTTGGGTGAATTGGAGGCTGTTGAAGTAACGGTCGCGGCTCAGGCTGGAGGACAGCTCGAAGATGACATCGTTGAGAAATTCGGAGCTACCAATCACCACCAGCCGAGCGCTGTCGGGCGATGAGTCGATGGTCCCGATTTGAGCCGGTGGTTGGGGTTCGGGGCTGCCCTCTACGGGAGCGGCCTGCGGAATCTCCTTACCTTTGAAGAAGCTGTCGAAAACCCCTTGAACCGATACGGCCAGCACGCGGGATTTTTGCTCACCTTCAACCGGGAAGCCGTACTGCGGATAGGTTTGGGTGTCGGGTTGAATGTTGGTATCGGTGCGCAGCCACGAGTTGGGGCTGGATTGCAGCAGCGTGTCAACCTGGCGATCGGCGTTCTTCTCATCATCGACCGTGATGGGTGAGGCAAAGTTCAGCGTTACGGCCGGCAGATTGGCTAAAATGGGGCTGGTCTGATCCATCCCATCTGAGCGGATATCGACAAAGAAAGGATAGTCGATGGCTTGAATTTCGCGCACCTGCATACCACCGACGTCACGAGCGACCTGAATGGGGAACGGCTCATTTTGTGGGTCGAGCACCAGTGACTGTTCAACATCGATGCCGTAGCCCTGAAGCATTTCGCGTAGGCCGCTATCTATCGGTTCGACGGTTAAGTTGCCGGCAAACTGATCAACGCCCAAGGCGTAGTTCCCGGCTGCTACAATGACTGAGCCACCACGCATCAAGTATTGGTCGATGGCGTAGCGTTCCTGATCGGTCATATTTTGCGGCGCGACCACCAGGAGTACGTCGATATCGGCCGGGACTTGCCCGCTCGCGAGATCAACATTGCGAACGGTGTATTCTTGCCTGAGTTGATCGGCGATGGTGGTATACCGTTTAAGCGAAGGCTGCTGCTGGCCAAAAGCGTTTTGGGTGGGCGTATCGGGCGGTGTCCATATACCGACCACTTGCAGGAAGCCGGATGTGGAGCGTTTTAGCGCCGACTCGATGCTGGTGCGCACCGTGGCTTCGCTAAAATCGCCGGATGGGAAGAGGAGCTGAGCCTGATCGCCGACTTGCAAAACCATGTGGAGGTAGTAGCTTTGATCCGAAAAGAGTGAGGTCTTAATCGGCTGGAGGTCAAACTGTTCCCGCAAGGTTTGGCGAGTGACTTTGCTGTTTGGATCATCGACATTGACAACATTAAATTGAAACTTGCCGTTAGAGTCAGCCGCAATTTCCTGGGCGACCTTTGAGATGGTATTTGGGGCTTCAGCCACAAACTCCGGCAGCGAGTTGGGGGTGACGTACAGCGTTAGCGACGCGGGCTGATCCAATGAGGCCAGGATGGCGTCGGTACTTTGAAAGCCGAAGACCACTTTTTTGATAGCGCTGGTCAGGTCGTACTCCAAGTTGCGCAGCCGAACATCGACTTCGCCGTTGGGGTAGGGCTGCACTTCGATTAAATCGCTGAAGTTGAGAACTTCGCTTTGATCACCGTAGCGGATTAAGATATCGAAATAGGCGTTGACAATTGACGCACCGTAGCGGTCGGAAGCTTGCAGTGGGGTCGGCTGGATGCCGTAGGTTTGGTTCGCTTCGGCCTCTTTTTCCGGGTCTTGCAGCGGATCGACAATTTCTAAAACCACATTGCCGTTGGAAGCAATTTCATACTCGCGCAGCGTGTCGCGCAGGGTGGGAACCAGCGGCGCAAGCAGGGGGTGGGTTTTCTCGCTAAAGTAGCCGCGAATGAGCAGCGGCTCCTGCAAATTGCTGAGCAGATCGCGGGTGACCGGCGAAAGACTGTACTCGCGCTGTTCGGTCAGGTCAAGGCGAACCGAACTGACCGGGAACAGCCAC
>JAGRBY010000584.1 GCA_020433835.1 Anaerolineae bacterium
CAATCGAACCGGCCTCCGGGTCGTAAAAGCGGCACAGGAGCTTGATCAAGGTACTTTTGCCGGCCCCGTTGGGGCCGACCACGGCCGCAATCTGGCCGGCCGGTACGGTCAGGTTGAAATCCTGCAAGGCCAAGCGCCGGCTGCCGGGATAGCGGAAGGTCACCCCCTGAAAGCGGACCCCCACCCCGCCGGTTGGCGGCGGGTGAAACGGGACGGGCCGGGGCGGATCGGTCACCTGGGGTTTGAGGGCCAAAAATTCAAACAGATGGCCCAGGAACAGCATGGTGTAGTAAAGCTGGCTGATGTTGGCCAGCAGCGAGCGCATGAGCCGCTGGCCCTGGTTAAAGGCCTGATAAAAGAGGGCCAGGTCGCCCAACGTGCCCTGCCCCTGGAGTACTTGCCACACCATCCAGGTCAGGCTGGCCCCGGTCACCAGCAGGGCCAGGCTGCCGGCCCCGGCTTCGGCCAGGCTTTGCGAACCGGCCAATTGAAAGTACTCGGCCCGCAGCCGGCGGCGCACCGCCTGGTAAGCGGCCTGAAAGTGAGGCCCCAGGCCGAATAAGCGCAGTTCGGCCGCGGTCTCGCCGGCCGTCAGCAGCCAGTCGTAATACCAGCCTCGCCGTTCGTCGGCGGTGGTGCGCAGCCGCCAGCGGTGCTGGCGCAGGCTGTAATGCAAGGCCACCACCAGAGCGGGCAGGGTACTCAGCAGCAGGGCCACGGGCAGCCACAGGCCGTACGGCAGCAAAATGACGGCCATGGCGGCCAGGGTCAGGCTGTTTTGCAGCAGCCCCCCCAACGTTTCCAGCAGCACCACCGGCCGGTCGCCGGCTTCGCTCCTGGCCCGGTGCAGGTGGTCGTAGTAATCCGGCGTCTCGTAAAAGGCCAGATCAACGGCGGTCGATTGGCGGTGGATCAGATCGGTCACGTAATCCCGCACCCGCTCGGCCTGAACGGTGCGCAGCCAGCCGGCCGCGCCGGCCAGCAGTTCGCCCAGCAGCAGCAGCCCGGCCATTAGCGCCGCCAGCAGCACCGCCGGCTGCAAGGCCGCCCAATCGCCGCCGGCGGCCACCGCCGCCGTCAGGCTGTTAACCAAAGCTCGGGTCAGATAGACCGTCGCCGCCGGCAGCAGCCCCTGGATGACCAGCAACCCCAGCCAGGCCACCGTCCAGCCCCGGCTGGCCGCCCAGACCAGCCCCAGCGCCTGGGGCAGATAAGGCAGTTGGCCGGTCGCGCCACGGAGTTTGGTAATCAGGAGTTGTCCGGTGTGGCGCATGGGCTAGCGGCTGTACTTCAGCGACAGATCCCCGACCCGGCTCAAGGCGGCTTGCCGGGTGGGGAAGCAATCGGGAAATTGATCGGCCAGGGTATCGGCAATTTGCTGCAACGGCATGGCTTGGTCCATTAACTCTAATACTAAACGGGTCATTTGGCCGCTCTCATTCAGGGCCGGCACATAGCCGGCGGCCCGCTTTCGCAACTGGGCTGACGATAGAGGGACCCCCAAAAAGGTCGACTGCTTGAAGTTAGCTTTGACCTGCCCCAGTTGGCCCTGGGCCAGTATACAGCTATCCCACCGCCAGATGTAATCATCTCCTACCAAGTTAGCTTGCAAAGTCACCCGCACAGTATCACCCTCAGCCAGGTTAACTGGAGCGGACCAGGGGAAAAAGGCGCTGCCGTAGATCAGCTCCGGCTGATCAGGCGCTGTGGAGAAACCGATGCCCTCGGCCAGGGTAGCCTCAAACCAAAGGCTGAGACCGTGGGCGGTGCCGGATCGCCTGACGGGCCAGGTCACTTCGGCCCGCAGATTGGACGATTCGATCATTGCATAATCCAGAGTCGCCCAGCAGTGGGGTTCTACTAAAAAGCCGTCCGGAGCAGATCGCCCCTTCCCCCAAGAGTTGGTCACCAGTTGCCGGCCGGCTTGCAAATTCAACTTATAGCCGTTGTCAACCCAAGGATTCAGATATGGCTCAAACAGGTCGGGCGCTTCGACTACCGCCGCCCAGAGTTGGTCACGCTGGGGAATGAGGATACCCCCGGGAGCCAGGAAGCGCCGACGGGCATCGATGATGGCCGGGATATGCTGCTGCAACAGAGGCAGCACACCGCGCAGATCGGAAATGATAACATCGGCCTGTTTGGGCAAGGTCACCTGGGTCGACAAGTCTTGGATGAACGTAATTCGCTCACTAAACCCATTGGCCGCCGCCAGTTCGCGAGCCAGTTGAATGGCGTCGTTGGGTTCAATAGCGTATACTTGCCGCGCCCCAAACTGGCAGGCCAACAGGGCAAAGATGCCGGCTCCGGTGCCGATATCCAGCACCACCGCGCCAGGCTTGACGGCCTGGCGTAGCGCTCGGACATAGGCTTGCGTTCGAAGTTCATCAACCATCATGTAACCATAGTCGAAGATAGTGTACATAATTGGACCTATTTATGACATCTCATTTGTAAATGACAAAGCACTGCATTATCGTTGAGATTAAAGATCTTCTAAGATTGCTTTACGAACAATGGGCAGGAACGACATATCCCGTGGATAGGTTAGACGATAAATAGGAAGTAAGGAAGCTAACTGACTAAGTCGTTCGAACTCCTGAGTAATGCTTTTTCTATTAGTAATATCCAGACGAAAGGTATACTTAAATAATTCTACGAAAGCGTCTCGGGTCGAGATAGGAGTAATAGTAACAGCTCCTGGATATTCTATTGTCTCAGGATCTGTTAGAACATACATTCTCGTTAGAGGGAGTGGTTCTGTAAAGTAATTAAGATGATCATCATTAAGAGTTAGTCGTTTCTTGGTAGTATAATGTGCAACTGTCGTCGGCACTGGTTCGTAACCGAAGAGTGCTAAAATACTATCATCCCATAGGCGCAAACCGGGGTAACTCGGAAAGCATACAGGCCTCCCCCCTTTTTCCTCCAACAGAAGAAGATCATCGGTTAATCCAGGTATCCCCTGTTGACGAAAACTCGCAGCGAGGGTGGACTTTCCCCAACCAGCTTGTCCAAGAAATGCAATTGCCCCATTGGAAGTGAGTATTGCACTGGCATGAAATACCTGTTTCCCTTTTAAACTTAATACTAAGGGCAAAACCTGATCTAAAAAGAGATGTCGAATAGTCTCTATGGGCGTATCCCAGTAAGAATAATAGCAAATCTCTTTATGTACAGCTGAGACGATGAAATCGGCCAGGCCAGGAAATCTTAAGACAAATTTAGAGTCTAGTTTGGAAACGGAGAGAAGTATCTTACCGTCGGCGCTGTACCAAAGAGGGGACCAACCATTAGATTGATATTCCGGGCCTCGTGCCGTTTGATATCGAAAAATGTACTCTGGTTTCTTGTCCTTAACTTCTACAAGCTCGGGTAAAAACACATTGCTGCCGACTATTAAGTTGCAGAACCTATACAACCTCATATTGAAAACGTTGTTGAAGCCTTAGCATAATTGTTTGAACACCTCTAATTCGTTACCCTCTTTGTCTTTAACTATCTATTTCGCGTTCTAAGAGGGCTGAGTGACTCTATCCTCATCGCATTATCACCATGATCACTCGTTGTTGAATTGACACCACCCTGAGTAAGTTGGGATATGTTTCCATATTCCAACAACATTGGTGAGGTATATATCTTTTTCCTTATTTTTTCATTTTGCTTATTCACGGGCCTATTCTCCTATCAAAAATCTGTAGATAAATTAACTTTTAAGAAGCTGTTTTAAAAGTGTGGGTTTATAGAGTTGTCCATAGATTTACACTGATATTTACAGATTTCTATCTGAACTTTGATATTATCTGTGGTCATCTGTGTCTGTCTATGGACCCATAAAGGTTTTTAAAACAGTCTCCAAGCTTGCTGAAAGCTTAGACAATTTGTGACTTTAAAGAATTAGTCTTAATCCAGAGATCAATACCAAAAATCATCCACAGGGGAAAAATATATGGAATTGCAGCACTATTACCTTGCTTATGAGCCTGCGCCAACTGCTGGTACATTTCACCTACTTTTTCCTGATCTACCCATCCTGCACACGCGCTTGAAAGTGAGTCAAAGATCTTCGCGCCACCTTGCCCTTGGAATGCATTGGGAAAGACGTGATCGAAAGCAGCCTTAGTGCGGCGAAGCCGGATTGACTCGGGCAAAAGGTTTCGCATTGACTGACGTAAAATGAATTTCGTTTGATCTCGACGCCAAAACTGCTCTACCGGTAAAGCAAAAGCAAATTCAATTACTCGACGATCCTTGAATGGGTTGCGCTGTTCAATACCAAACCATGATGAAGAACGTTCTTCTAGCTCATTACCATGACACCACCAGCCAGCAGTAAGTATTTCATACATGTTTTTCTTGACTAAGCTCGAGAACTGTTGGTCAGCAGTGGCCTGTTTCAGCCGTTTTGTTAATTGTATTTTGGCAGCAAAATGTGGAACAATCCATGGCGGCACGCTGTCAGCCTGGTATCCTATGGCACGCTTTATTATTTGGCGCATACCCTGTGGGACCAATGGTCGCAAGCCATAGGTAAGAACTCGCCTTGACGTATGGTTAATACCGTATTCACTGAAGTCTGTATGCACTTGGCGAAAAAAAGGCCCAACCCTGAGTCCCCGCAAATAATCTGCATAATGATAACTACTGCCAGTCAGCCACTCATCTCCCCCGTAACCTGTTAATAAGACTGGAACCCCCTTTTCCCGAGCTAAGGCTCTAAGAATATT
>JAGRBY010000585.1 GCA_020433835.1 Anaerolineae bacterium
GCCAATCCCTTGCAAGACATCCGCCGCCCGGTCAACGGTCCAGCCCTTGCCCATTCCGCCTAAATCCAGCCGTAGACCAGCCGGTTTCGAAATTTGGCGTCGGGCACGGTGAACGGTAACAGAGCGAAAGGTGTACGTCGGCATGCGATATGTCAGCGATTGATCTGCAGATACTGCTTCAACTCCAGGTAATTGCGTAAGAGGCGTCTGGTTTTCAATCGTTTCAAAGCTGCGGTCGTAACCGGCTTGTTCCAACGCACTTAGCGTCGTGGGGTCGTACACACCGCCGGTGGCTGCCGCCGCCCACAACGCGACCTCAACGGCATCGACAAGGGTAGGGCTGGCGGTAAATATCGGCTGCTGGCAAGCGTTCAGTTGAGAGAGTTCGCTCGATGGGTTAAAGCGAGACAGCCGCCGCTCAAAGCTGGTAAAGAGTCGCTCGACATCAAGCAGAAGTTCGTGATGATTGGGCTGGCTTGAGAACAACTCAACCGCGACCTCAGTATTCATCGCCCGGAAATCATGCCGGGTCCAGCGCCAGGTCGCCGGCGTAATGGTATTAGTCATCATCGTCATGGTCATTTTCGTGTTCCTCGTGTTCTTCGTGATGGTTGTCATTATCGTGTTCCTCGTGATGGTCATCGTTATAACTACCGCCATCATTAACAGGAACAGGGGCGGCCTGAGTCTGTTGCTGGGCAATATCGTTATAAGCAGCGTTCAACTGGTTTGTGACTTCATTCAATCGGGCCTGCAGTTCGCTTTCGGTCTGCTGTAGGGCCGTCATTTCGGTTTGGTAACTGGTGTCATTATTTTGGATCGATTGCTGCAGCGAAGCGGCATATTCTTGTAAGGATTGAATGTTAGCGGTGGTCTGCTCGATTTGGGCCTGAACATCGACCATCTGCTGCTGCAATTCGGCGATTTTGGGCTGTGACTGCTGGTCTAAGGTATTGATCGCCGCTTGTCGCTCTGCAATTTGCGTCTGCCGGGTTGCTTCGTAAGCCTGGGCCGTCGCCTGCGCCTGACGAGCGAAATCCGGAGTTTTGGTCACAATCTGCTGATCCTTGACCTCAACCGGGCTGATCTGTTCTGCTTCGGCCGGTTGCGTTACAGCCGCTATCGCCGCCACAAAAATGGTAATCCCAACCATCGTCGTTAAGATGGCCGCGATAAATAAAGCAATGTTTCGTTTCATCGGATAACTCCTTGTAAGAATAAAGAATGAAGAATGAAGAAATTTCATAATTTAGGCGATTAAGCGCTTTGATGATTTTTAATAATAATTATTTCCTAATCTCCTAATTACCAACTCTCATCCTCAGCGCCCCAGTCTGGCGTTAGCTTCAGCCAGACGCGCTTGAGCATCAGCAATGGCTTGTTGAATTTCAGTAAAACGGGTAGCGTACAGGGCTTGAGCTTTGCCTAGTTCGTCTTGATAGGTAGCAATACGATTATCGTGAAGCGTTTTTAGCTCATTTGTCTGTTGGCTCAGGGTATCGGCCTGATCTTGCAACTGACTGAGTTGGCTTTGGGCAGTGACAAGCTGATTGCTCATCTCCTGAATTTGACCTTGATAGACCGCTTGCCGCTCTTGCAATGTTTGGTCAAGTTGGGTGATTTGCGCTTGATACAAGGTTTCACGCGTCGTCAAATCAGCCTCAAGACTGGCAGGTTCAACCGCTGTCGGCAGCGACGGTGTCGCCAGTGACTCGGTTACATCTTCGACGGAAGCGGGTTCGGCTTCGGCGGGCAGAAAACTAAACATGCCAACAGCAATTACAATCAACAACGTCAGCCCAATGGCTAATACCGTACCTAAATATTTCATCAAACGTGCTCCTTAGCATGACTTGAGTAGTAGCGTTATCTTTATCTAGAATAAAAGGCAGCCATGAAAAAGCAGTGAACAGTTGATGATAATTTTTTCATAAACAGGGCTTACGCAAAAGTAGGTAACAGTCACTTATTGGTCGATTAAGGGCATCTAAGTGACTGTCACCTATAGAAGTAATTTCGATTAAGATAAGAGGGGAAATAAAATTAAACCCAACTAACTTTCGTCAGCTACCGTCTCAAGGGGGAGAGAGACGGTAAAGGTCGTGCCTCGATCAACTTCGCTGGTAACTGCAATTGCACCGTGGTGAACCTGGGCCAACCACTGCGCAATCGACAACCCCAACCCCAAACCGCCCGCATCTGAGGTAGCGGCCAGTTTGCGGGCACGGGCTTTATCAACCCGGTAGAAACGGTCGAACAAATGGGGCAGATGTTCGGGGGGGATGCCGGGGCCGGTGTCGCAAACCGCAACCTGAACCCGATCGACTTGAGGCGTAACGCCCACACGCACCGAATCACCAGGCCCAGAATACTTTATGGCGTTGTCAATAAGGTTGGTGAACAACCGGGCTAATTTATCGGGGTCAGCCGTTATAAACAATGATGAAGCGGCATCGAGCCGGAGAGCGATATTTTTCGCTTCAGCCCGAGGGGTGAGACGGCGAATTTCGCGAGCTAGTAGTTCAACCAGGTCAAATTCCTCAAGCTGAAGGGGGTACTGTTTATTATCGGCCCGGGCCAGCAGCAGCAGTTCTTCCACCAAACCGGTCAGCCGATCGGTAGTGTGATTAACCATCTCCAGGGTCTCGCGGTACTCGGCGGCGCTGCGAGGCCGGATAAGGGCAACCTCGACATCACCCTTGAGAATGGTTAACGGCGTGCGCATTTCGTGCGATGCGTCGCCGATGAAGCGCTTCTGCTGTTCGAAGCCGGCCTCCAGGCGATCGAGCATCTTATCGAACGTGGCCGCCAGTCGACCCACCTCATCATTGGGCAACTTAAGATTGAGCCGCCGGCTGAGATCTTGCGTGCTAATTTGAGTAGCTGCCCGGGTAATCCGATCGATAGGGGCCAGGGCGCTGTTGGCCAAAAACCAGCCGCCGGCGCTGGCCCCCAGAATAATCAGCGGAATACTTAGCCCCAACAAGATAATAAGCCGACGCTGAATATCTTGAATTTCGGCGTAACTTTCGGCCACCTGTACCGCTCCGGCCTGCTGCTGCCTGATAATGAAGGGTAACGTGTACAGGCGAATGGGGGTATTATTGGCCAGCACGCCATATTGAAAAGAGGCTTGGTCTATATCAAGCCCACTGTTCTTGATAGCGGCGTTATCAAAATAGCCGGGATCGATAAAAGGCTGGCCGGTTGAAGTCAAAATTCGCCAAAAGACACCCGACTCCGGAACATACTCCATTTCCGCTTTAACCGCGCGGTTCGCCTCAAATGGCTCGGTATCGTGCTCGTCAGACGCTGTGTGGTGTTCAAACTTGAGTTGATTGATAATTTGATTGGCTTCGCGCTGGAGATGATCATCCAGGGTGATCAGTAGACTGCGGCTAAGACCAAAGTAGACGATGATGCCAAAAACAACCAAGATAATGGTCAGAATGGCCGTATACCATAAGGTTAAGCGCAGCCGAATGTTCATTCTACATTATCTAACTGATAACCCACGCCGCGAACGGTATGCAGCAGCGGCGGTTCACCGTTAGCCTCTAACTTCTGGCGCAAGTGCCGAACATAGACATCAACCACGTTCGATGCGCCAAAGTAATCATAGCCCCAAATACTTTCGCGCACCTGGGTTCGGCTCAACGGCCGACGCGGGTAGCGTAAAAAGAATTCCAACAGGGCATACTCTTTGGGCGTAAGCTCGATCTCGCGCTGGCCCCGTTTGGCTTTATGGGTTACCGTATCAAGCTGCAAATCCTCAAATGTCAGCACCACACCGGTGGTTGGCGTTGGGGCACTGCGGCGAGTCAAGGCCCGTATCCGAGCCAACAATTCCTTAAAAGCAAATGGTTTTGGCAGATAATCATCAGCGCCGGAGTCAAGCCCCTTCACCCGATCGTCAATATCATCCCGGGCGGTTAGCATTAAAATGGGGGTATTGATATCGCGCTGACGTAAAATCTGGCAAACCTCATAGCCGGTCAGGCCGGGCAACATTACATCAAGCAAAATAACATCATATAAAGTCCCGGCCACCCAATCCAGGGCGGCAATGCCGTCATAGGCAACATCAACGGCATAGCTTTCTTCTTCCAGCCCTTTCTTTAAAAAGCCGGCAATGCGGTCTTCATCTTCCACAACTAAAATACGCATAGGGTCAACCTATCTCAATGGTGTCTGTTTACCCAAGTATACTCCGCCAGACTTAACAGACAATGAATGTTTAATGAAAAAATTTTCATAAACGGATAATTGTGTATCAAAAAAGCTTAAAATCACAACCGCTTTATTGACGTGACAAACCAATTATCATACAATGGATTAGCTCAAAAATTGGCTACCCTTTACCTAAAAAACCAAAATCAAGAGGCACTTTACTTAATTTGCAAGAGTAATTTGCCTGACACCAAAGACATAGTTAAGATTAGAAAAAAACATCCTTGCTGTGGAGGACTTTAATGAGCCGGAAAATTGTTTTTGAAGATGGCAGTGCAATCGAAGTTGCTACCGAGATTGTTACCCCCGGAGAGATGGCAACCGATGCTTATCGAAGGTTGATGGATTTCATCGAAGCCGAGTTAGTTGAAGCTGATCAAACGGAAGAAGAGGATCTGAGCGATCTTGATGAAGAAGATTTCGAAGATCTGGATGAAGAAGAATTAGATTTTGATGACGATGATATGGAAGATGAGGATCTGTGGGAAGA
>JAGRBY010000586.1 GCA_020433835.1 Anaerolineae bacterium
AATCCACTGTCAATAAAGCCCACTCGGTGGCAGGCAGAATTCAGTGAAATCATCATTTCAGTGTTTCAGTGTTTCAATAAGCGCCGGTTGCCCCAAAATAGAAAGGCCCCTTGAGTCATCTATAAAGAGATTGTTACATTCTTTATCCCCATGCTGTACAAATCCTATGACAAAACTGCCCTAATCGTGGGACAGACAAACGTGACCGAATTTGATATCCTGAGGTTGTCAATCAGTAATCATAAAATTAATGAATGGAGAAAGAAAATGAAAAAGTTATGGGTTATCTTGTCTGTATCGTTGTTGGTATTGGTCACGGCGGTCACCGCTTATGCACAGAGTGCAGAACCTGTAGAAATCGGCCTGGCTATAACGCCTAATGTTCAGCAGTGTGCGGCCAACGTGGAGCTGGCTGATGGCAGCATCTACACCCTACAAGGCACCTACGAGGTCACCGCAGTGGAGAATGCCGAGGACGATATCATGTTTAGTTGCCAAGGCACATTGACCACCGACCCATCCCAGTTTGCACTTCGCGCTGAGGGAACGCTAAACTCCGCGCCTTTCTTTTGCTGGACCGGAGATACGTTTGTCAAGACCCAGAGCTGGTCAATTGATATTACCCCGGCGGGCGGCGCAATGTACACATGTGGTGCTACCATAGCCCCTTATTAATCCATCACCAAGGCGTAACAAAGCCGGGTCCCGATGAGGGGGTTCGGCTTTTTATTTCCATTTTATTTCCAATAGAATATGACTTACGCAGTTGCGTGTAACAACCAAGGTGACAGTCACTTCGATGAAGAAGTGACTGAGAGGGGTAAAGAAACCAGGTTTTTGCCTAAATTGTGAGCATGTTGCCCAATTGAGTACCAAATAGAAGCCTTCGCCGGTCTCATGTTCACGAAAAACCTGATTTCTCAGGCTACCGCGACTGTCATCTTAGGCCAATTGTCCTAATTGCATGACAAAACTGTCCTAATTATGGGACAGACAAATGCAGCAAGGTTTGGTATGCTTATAAGAATGACGCCGAAGATAAAACGTAGTCCGTTGGGGGTGGTAGTAGCGAAAACGGACTGCGGACCACAGACCAAAAGGCGAAAGCAACCATGACTGATAAACCTATAGGCCAAACCATGCTACAGTCGATATTCAAAGTTCGTCCCGGCGAGGGTAAAACGGTAGGGCTGCTGTTTCTCTATTACTTCCTGCTTATCAGCGGCAACGTGGTTATTAGTCATTCGGTCAGCCGGGCGCTGTTTCTCAGTGCGCTGCCCAGGGAAGCTATTCCGTATCGCTATATCGGCGTAACGTTTGGCATTGTGTTGGGCGGCAGCCTGTACGCCAGGGTGGCCACGCGCTACCGCCGGGATCGGTTGATTATGGGTTCAACCGCCATTATGGTGGTTGGGGTGCTGATGTTTCGGGCTTTGCTGGAGACACCCTGGGCCGATAGCCTGTTGACTCTGGGCGGGCTGTACGTTTACTTTGAAGTTATTCAAGTCCTGGGCATTATTCAGTTTTGGACTCTGGCGGCTGAACTCTTAAACTCCCGCGAGGGCAAACGGCTCTTTAGCCTCATCTCCGGGGGTGGGGCGCTGGCGACCATCAGCGGCGGGGCGGTGCTTAGTGTTGTTGTGGGCTATGTGGCCCCTAAAAACCTTATTTTTTTCATTGTACTGGCGCAAATGGGCATTATTGCCTGTGCGGCGCTGTTGGGTCGCCAATACCACGCCGTTCTGTCCGGCTTCCTGTCCCAATCGAAAGCGGACATCCAGCCTCAACAACCCTCCTTCTCTGAAAACATGCGGGCGTTGAAAGGGATGCCGCTCTTTGGCTCGTTAAGTGGCATCATCATTCTTATGACCCTGGTGGTGAACGTTGTCGATTATCAGTTTGACCTCACGCTGCAAGCCACCTTCGCTGCTGATGCCAGCGGGATGTCGGCCTTTTTGGGAACATTCTTGTTCTGGACCGGTATTTTTAGCGCCATTATGCAGTTTGTGGTGGCCAGCCGGGTGATGAAGCGCTTTGGCCTTTTGATCGCGCTGCTGCTGGTGCCGCTAAGTTTCGCCCTGGGGTCATCGTTTATTCTGGTCAGCAGCGGGGCGCTATGGGCCGTGACGATGGCGCGGGCTTCGAGCGGCATATTTCAACACAGTGTCAATGCCGCCGCCCTCAATCTGCTCTATTTACCCATCCCGGCCGATTTACGGGCCAGGGCCAAGGCCGTTGTTGACGGCATTTTCAAGCCGGCCATTATCGGTGTGGGCGGGCTTTTGTTTCTGCTCTTGGGCCACATGCGGGGCGTCAGCGTTGTGCCCTGGTCGCTGTTGGTCTTCGCCTTGATAGCCGGGTGGATAGTCATTGTGCTCAGGGCGCGGCGGCAATATACGTCGGCGCTGGCCGATAACTTACAAAAGCGCCGCCTGAACCTGGACGCAGAAGTCATCGACATTGCCGATGAAACAACGGTGCGGGTCTTGGTCACCGCCTTGCAGCACCCTGACGCGCTGCACGTTATCCACGCTCTGAACTTGATCGAGACGGTGCCCACGGTAAACTGGGATCCCCACGTTACCCGGCTGCTGGTGCATCCCGCGCCGGAAGTGCGGCTAACAGCCGTTCGCTTTGTGGGCCGGGTGGGCAATACGCATGCGGCTCGGTCTATCATCCCCCTATTTCAAGACCCCGAGCCGGACGTTCGCGCCGCTGCTTTTGTGGCGTACTGCACGATAAAGGGTTCGCAAGCGGTACCGCAAATTAAGCCTTTCCTCCGCGCATCTGAGCCTATTGCGAAGGGCGGGGCCGTGCTCGGCCTTATGAAGTATGGCGGTCTCGATGGGCTTATGCACGCCGCTGAGCATCTCAAACCCATGCTGGAAAGTGAGCAACCGGCTATGCGGGCGGAAGGAGCCCGCGTGCTGGGAGCGCTGCAAACCCATAGCTTTTATGAGCCGCTGATTACGCTGTTTGAGGATAAGGAGATTGAGGTCCAAAACGCCGCTATTCAGGCGGCAGGCGCAATGCGTTCACCGGCGCTGGTACCTTTCCTGGTAACTAAACTGCTCCAGCGCAAGACCAGCAAGGCAGCGGTCGAGGCCCTGGTTGGCTACGGTGAGGGTATTGAAGCGATTTTGGCTCAGGAACTGTCGCCTCAACAACAGGACGAAACTATCCGCCAACGCATTCCCGAAATTCTCGAACGGCTGGGGACAGCACCGGCTGCCGCTATTTTGTTACAGTACCTGGAAGAGCCTGTCGAAACCGTTCGCACGGCGGTCCTCAAGGCCCTGGCCGGGCTGCGCGAGGCCAAGGTTTCCTTTGCCGTCAATGAAGAGACTATCGACCGGGTGCTCAACGCCGAGATAGGTCATTATTATTGGCTGACCGTATTATATGAAGATTTAGGGGCTGAGGAGCGCGGCGAACTGCTCGATGATGCGCTCAAGGTGCGGCTGAGCCACGGTATGAACCGTATCTTCTTTTTGCTGGCGCTGTTGTATCCCGTTCAGGATATCCAGGCGGCGCGGCGCTCTTTAGAAGGAGAGCAGAGCCGGATGCACGCCTACGCTGTCGAGCTGATAGATAATTTGGTCAAGCGGGATATCAGAGCGTTATTAATCCCGCTGTTTGAAGCATCGCCCGAAGCACTTGTCGAGATAGCCGCCAAGCAGTTTGGGTTTGAAAGCCGGTCTATAACCGAATGGCTCGGCGTATTGGCCGGCAGCGCCGATACGTGGCTGCAAGTGTGTGCGCTGCATCGCATCGGTGTGCTCGGTCTGGCGGAACTGGCCCCGGCAGTAGAAGCGGCGCTGACCAGCAGCGATGCTTTGGTACAAGAGACAGCCCTTGAGGCCAGTCGACGTATCGCTACAGCCAAGCCGGTTACGTATGTGTTGGGAATGCCGTCTACGTCTCATCCTGTATCTTCCGACGGTTGGCAGACCGGGGAATTTATTCAACTTTTGGGAGGGTTTGTAGCCGCATGACCATGTCAACAATTGAGAAAGTCCTGTTTCTAAAGACGGTTCCTTTGTTCGAGCAGCTTCATAGTGAGGAGTTGGTGGGGGTGGCCCAGATTGCCCACCAGGTTCTGATTAGGGCTAACCAAACTTTTGTCGAACAAGGCGACCGCAGTGAGGCGCTGTTTATTATCGTGGCCGGTGAAGCCAACGCGGTTATCAAGCATGTAGGGCAAGTGTCGCGGGTGGGGCCGAAGAGCACCATCGGCGATATCGCCATTGTTTCTGATGGGCCGCACAGTTCCAGCTACGTTTCGACCACCGACATTACCGCGCTAAAGATTGACTATGATGATTTTTGGGCGCTGATGAACGAACAGCCCAAGATTTCTTTTGGCATTATCAAAGTCTTGGTGCATCATCTCAACGTGGTGATTGAGAAGCTGCAAATGCAGCAGCCCAGCCGCCGGGGGCTAACGAATATGCCGCTGGATATCTGGAATGCACTGGAGCAGTTGTCGTAAGCAAACTTCCGGGGCCGACAACGCCCCTACCCCCTCCCAACCTTTCCCTGCTTGTAAATCAACAAATTAATCGAGGAATCACAAAGCTAGCTTTGTGATTCCTCGATTAGTCATGCCGGAGTCACAAAGCTAGCTTTGTGACTCCGGCACGTACTCGATTAATTTCTTTGGGCTAATCCAACGCTGATGTATAACCCATAAGTGACGGT
>JAGRBY010000587.1 GCA_020433835.1 Anaerolineae bacterium
GCCAATCATGTTCTTGATAATGGCGAAAAACGAATGACACGAACGCAAATCCAGGACGCCCGGGCCTCATGTTTGCCCAAAAATACGAACAATTTAGCACATTGTTCTACTCACTCCGGTTTATTACGTTCCTCTCCTTTTCTCACCTTTCGTTGAAAATCAAAAATATGAGTCATCCGCGCGTTTTTAGGTTTGACGCTCTGTGGGCTTTGTGGTAAATTCATCCATTCGACGGGTGGCAGTTCAGCCCTTTTTAGAAACCAGGGTTTTGATCTCTTATGGATACCCTGTTGGGGCAAGAGACCTTTCTTTATTAACGCTAAAAACCCTGGTTTCTTGGTGGAATAATAAACTTTCAGGAAAGTGTATGCTTAAAAGGAACTATGTGAAGACGCTCCTCTTTATCACGGCCATTACCGGCCTGATGCTGCTGCTCGTTGGCTGTGTCGGTGGGCCGGTCCTCACCCAGGTGAGCGTTTCGCCGGAGCAGATTACGCCCAATGCGGACGGCATCGAGGATGTAACGCGAATTAGTTACCATCTTAATCATTCAGCCAATCTGTCGATCTACTTTGTCGATGAGGCCGGCGAGCGCCACTACTTTCGCGATAACCGCCGCCGGTCGCAGGGCGATTATCGGGTCGATTTTGGCGGCGTGGTTGAAGGCGGGATGCTGCCGGATGGTGATTACACCTGGGTGGTTGAGGCCGTAACCGATGATAACCAAACCCTCACAGAAGAAGGCACGCTGACCATCGCCAACGCCGATACCGAGAAGCCGGAACTGCAAGGTTTTAGCGTTTACCCGCACGTCTTTACGCCCAATCGGGATGGGATTGATGATCGGGTTGATATCAACTACTACCTCACCAAAAAGGCCGAGGTGCTGGTCTATCTCATCGCCCCCGACGGTGAAACACGCTACCCCATCGCCGAGGTTGAGCGCGATATTAAGCCGGGTGAACCGGGGTTTCACACCTACGATTATGAGGGCGGGGTCGATTTGGGCGCGGAGCCGCCGCCCGATGGCACCTATACGATTTACGCCGAGGCAACCGACCTGGTCGGCAATCGCACGGTGGTGACCAGCACCTTAACCATTGAGGAAGGCGGCGTGCCTCGGGCCGATATCGTTTCGGCCGATGTCGATTTTTACAATCCGGAAACCGGCACCAATGTGGTGCCGCTGGGCCAGACGCTGGCGTTTACCCTGACGGTTGAAAATTTCGGCAGCGTGCCGATCCGCACCAACGGGCCTGACTCCGGGGTGCAGTATCGCAGCGATGAAAATTTCAATACCAAAGATTTCTTTACATCGTCCGGTACGTGGCGGATTGGTATCGATTATGACGGCAACCCCAGTTATGCTTACCCTTACCGCTGGGCGGTGGGGCCGCTCGATCAGTTGGAGCAGCGCGTGATTAACAACAACACCGAATATTTTCTTATGCCGGGGCAGCGGGCCATCGTAACCGGGTCGATCCAACTGCTCGATGTGCCGTCCAACAAAGACACCGTTGAATTTTGGGCCGGACTTATTCACGAAGACGTGAGCATTGAAGCCTTTAACGATCACGTCAGCCCGACGCCGATCCTGATCGGGTTTTAACGTTTACCGATGATCGATTTAGCTATTGTCATTGTTAATTGGAACGTGCGCGACTTGCTGGCGGCCTGCTTGCAGAGCGTAAAACGGGATCTGGCCGGGAGTAACTTAAACGGTGAAGTTTGGGTGGTCGATAATGACTCAACCGACGGCTCGGTTGGGATGCTGGAGCGCGATTTTCCGTGGGTGAAGTTGATCGCCAGCGACAAAAATCTTGGGTTTGCCGGCGGCAACAATGCTGCTTTACGGGCTATGGGCTTCGGCTCGGCTGATGCGGCCGGAGCGAACAAACCGGAAGCGGTGCTGCTGCTCAACCCAGATACGCTGGTGCATCCCGGCGCATTGGCGGAGATGATGACGTTTTTGCGCGACATGCCGCACGCCGGTATCGCCGGAGCACGCCTGGTGTATGGTGACGGCACCTTTCAACACGGGGCGTTTGCTTTTCCCGGCCTGTGGCAGTTGGCCATCGAGCTGCTGCCGCTGCCGGGCCGCCTGGTCGAATCGCGTTTAAACGGGCGCTACAGCCGGGCGCTGTACGAAGGTGGCGAGCCGTTTCCTATTGGGCATCCGCTGGGGGCGGCTATGTGCGTCAGGGCCGCCGTCATCGAGCAAGTAGGGCTGCTCGATGAGGCGTACCATATGTACGTTGAAGAAGTTGATTGGAGCAAGCGCATTGTTGAGGCCGGATGGTGGGCTTACTGTGTGCCCACGGCGGTGGTGACGCATTTGGGGGGCCAAAGCACGGGCCAGATTAAGACCAGCAGTTTTATCAACTTGTGGCGCAGTCGCTACCGCTTTTATTGCAAATATTACGGCTCGCTGCGGGTGTGGTTGGCCCGGCATATGGTGCACATTGGCATGCAGCGCCGGGTTGCCGCCGACCGCCAGGCCGTTATGCAAGGTCAACTCACGCACGCCGAGCAAGAGGAACGGCAGGCTTGCTATATGCAAATCATAAATCTGTGGCAGGAAAGGGACCTATGCCAAAAATCATCGCAACTATCCTAACGAAAAATGTCGCTCAGCACATCGGCGCGTGTATCAAAAGCGTGCAATGGGCCGATGTGGTGACGCTTGAAGATACGTTTAGTGACGATGGAACGGTTGAGATTGCTTGCGAGATGGGGGCCGAGATATTTCAAAGTCACTTTGTTAACTTTGCCGTGGCTCGCAACAAGGCGTTGGAAAACGCCAGGGCGTTAGGTGGGGATTGGATCTTCTTTATCGATGCCGATGAACGGGTTACACCGGCTTTGAAGGATGAAATTTTACAGATTACGGCCCAAGACGAAAAACCCGGCTGGTGGGTGCCGCGCTACAACGTCATGTGGGGTCACGTGATGAAGGGCGGCGGTTGGTATCCTGATTACCAACTCAGGCTGATGAAGATTGATAGCGCCAGCTACGATCCCGAGCGCGAGGTCCACGAGACGGTTATGCTCGATGGCGAAGCCGGATATCTGCTGGAGCATATGGTTCACTACAATTACGACTCGCTGGCGCAGTTTAAGGCGAAGCAGAGTCGCTACATTGATTTTGAGGCGAAAATCCTGAAAGATAAAGGCATTCGCGCCAAACCGTGGACCTATCTGACCATGCCTATCCGTGAATTTCGACGCCGGTACGTGTCGATGGGTGGCTACAAAGACGGGCAGGTCGGCTTACAAATATGTTCGCTGATGAGTTGGTATATGTTTATTACTTACGTGCGGCTGCGAAGATTGTATGGGGCTGCGGGTGAATAGTTGAATGGTAATTGGTTATTGGTAATTGGTTATTAAAGGACTAATTACTACTTACTAATTACCAGCCCACGTAAATGCGGAAGATATTTAACTCACGATTCTAAAGCTTGCACTAACGCAGTGGTAACATCGCGGCAGAGATCGCGCATGTAATGGGCGGCGGGGCAGGCTAAGCGGCTGTCGGCCACGTATTCAACGCCGGTAGGAGTGTGTACTGCCAACCCAACGCGCCCATAGGCGTTGTAAACCGTTCGAACCGTAAATGTTGTATGGTTATGGGGATAGGTGTGGGCGGTGGTCGCTATGCGGGCGGAGTCATCGAGCCAGCTTTGATAGAGTGAGGCAAAGTCAAACTGGTTTTTGATTGGGGCGGTATCGGCGCGATGCATTTGCCTCAGCCGCAGCAGTTCATAGAGAGCGATGTTGAGCACATCGCTAAAGCCGGCCACGGCAAAATCGATCTCAACCTCTTGCAGCCCGACTGCGGCGTTGGTGGCCTCCATGTGTTCCCGAAAGACAGCAACTAATTGTGCCGTCAGGGTCGGCAAGTCGGCCCAGGCAAGCGTGTTGGGCACGGCATCGACCACGGCCTGGCGCATTGTGATCAGTCCCGGCCCGGAGCCGTCCATCGAGCCGACGTTCCAATCTTTGCGTTCAAAAGCTTCAAGTGTGAAACTGTCGGGTAATCCCCATTTTTCACGAAAGGCTTGAAGGGTTATAAAGGGGTGTTTTTGTCCATTAAAGGTGTGATACATGATCTATCTCGGGCATGTTTGGCATGAAAAAGGCGGGAACCGAAGTCCCCGCCTGGCTTAGTTGATGAGATGAGGGTTATGACAGTTCAGGATCAAGTAACCCGTAGTTGTCATCGCCCCGACGATAGAGGACGTTGATGCGCCCCAAATTGGCGTTGTAGAAGACGAAGAAGCTGTGTTCCAGGAGTTCCATTTGCTCAACGGCTTCTTCTTCGGTCATCGGGTTCATGAGGAAGCGTTTAACGCGCACAATTTCTCGCTCCGGTTCATTGGTAATGCTGTCGATCACTTCCTGATCGAGTTCCGGCATTTCCGGCGTTAAATCCGGGCGCTGATTTTTGCCGTGACCTTGCCGCCGATCAACTTTTTTGCCTTTGTAGCGTACAATTTGGCGGTGAATCTTCTCGACCACCGCATCGATAGAGCCATAAATAACTTGCGAACGGTCCTCGGCCCGCAGAATAACGCCGTCTGTACGAATTGTGATTTGCACCACGTTTCTATCTTTGGCGCTTTTGGTCTTTTCTTGAGATATTTCCACGCGGGCCTCCGTGACGGGTAAGTAGCGGTCTAGCTTCCC
>JAGRBY010000588.1 GCA_020433835.1 Anaerolineae bacterium
TTGATTGAGAACCGCATGGGCGCTGCCCATATCTTTATAAAAGGTAACCGCTAACCCTTGTACATAGTTGCCGGGCTGCCCCCCCTGGCGTAACTTACGATGGTCAAGCTGCCCGGCGCTCCACTGCCTAAGAAAGATTTGGGCATAACGGAACGCAGCTAGAATATCCATCTTGATAGCGCTGCTGGCCCATAAGCCGTCATTAAACGCCTGAAACACTTTGTTGCTGGTACTCAACTCAATGTTGACCGGTAATAAGATATACGTTTTCCGGTCTTTCGCTCCACTCACCACGCGCGGCAATCCGGCAAACCGCATCCCAATCAGTTTCAAATATTCCATCAGCCAGAAGTTTTTCTGGCCCCCAATAGTCAGCGAGTCGGCTTTAGCTCGGTTAGCCCCTTTGCCGTTGGCGGGATTAAAAACCTGGGTAGCCGCAGCCTCCGCTTTTGCCGATAAGTCATGGCGCTTAGCTAATTTTTTCCAATCGGCTACTGTTCCTTCCAGGTCATTGGGCGCGGTGGCGCACATTTTGAGGATGAGTTTGAACTGTTCGGCAAAACAATCTTTGCTCTCATACCAAGCCATCACCATGCCGTTATAGGCGCTAATGGCTGACATCTGGTTCACCTGCGCCAAGATCGCCCAATCGGGCCGAGGTTTGTGAGCTTGTACCGCTGCCAACTCCGGATATTGGTCTGCTGATGCCCCTGGCCGGCGGGCTTCGGCGGGCAACTGCTTGAGGCCCTCGTAATACAGATTGTTACTCTCTCGCTCCGCCTCATAATCGACCAACCAGATGCCTTCCGGGACCTGTCCGGCCTTTAGCATTTTGGCCGTTGCGATAAACGGCGCCTCGCCAAAGTAGCGACACTGTTCGACCCAGGCCGCTTCCAGCGGTTTATCAAGCACAATGGCGTAGTAACTGCCGTCATCTCGTATACGAATATCAACCTCCTGGTCTGCCTCCTGAATAACCCGGTTGAGCAGGATGGCTAAGCCATAGGCGGCTAATACATCGGCAAACGTTTGGCTAGATTTGTCGATATAGTAGGTTTCTTGGTACATTTAAGTTATCCTTTAAAAATTTAATTCGAGTTGATTAATTCGCTTGGTTGGTGGGGTCAATGGTTCGACAATAACTTTTCCGAACATCTTGTCACAAAATAACTTTACGTCTTCAAAATTGGCGACGGGAAGTTCCCAGGCGCGATAAGTATCGCTCCATTGGCTTTGAGGGAATACAACCAGCCAGCGATTTAGAATTTTTTCAAAATGTGCCTTACGTCCTACTTTTTCAAAATGTACAAACAAAGACTTACTGCTGATTTTGATACGCGCTTGACTTTTCACTGATAGACTCCTTGTTTTCTGATCCCATACAGTTCAGTATATTGCAGAAAGAATCTACCACATATCAAACGTCCTGTCAATAGATTTGACAGTTTGTTTTCAGCTTGTTAAAATGACCGCACGATCCGGTAAGGATACTGCAGGATACGTTTCAGCATACTGGCGTAGACCCGACCCGTTCAGAGGGTACTGTTGTCTACGCCATTTTTCTTTACTGGATGTCAACTTTGTTGTGACCGCTGGTCCGCTAAGCGCAACACCCGCGCCAGCAAAAGATACAGCACAAACTGATGGGTCTTCTCAGGTTTCACCAAGGCCTCTTGCAGGTCTTCCCCCACGCCAAATTCCAACTGCACCGACTCAAGCGATAAATCTTCCAGGCCCACCAAAGTAAATGCTTCTTGCAAGGCGGCGAGGGCTTGCGGATGAGCCGCAAAGTCCTTGACGCTGCCTTTATGGGTGGCGCTGTGGTGACGGGTGATGGCCGTGTTGATAGCCGGATAGAGCGCTCTGTGGTGGGTAAAGTCCCAGGCTGCATCAATTAGGCCGAAGGCGCTTTCAGCGGCATGAGGGGGACGTTTACCCAGTTTCTTTTGCAGCCGGTACTGTTTATCACTGCCGTCATAATCGGTATGGGCCAACATTCTGTCCGGTGCGACCGCTTTTTGAACTGTCTGCTGCCAGCGGTGCGCCCAGGTTTGCCACTCCCGGCCCAGCTTGCCCAAATCATGCCCGGCGATAATAAAGCGGGCGGCCCGATCCAAAGCGCCGGTCGGCAGTCCAAATCGCTGCTCAGCCTTGATAAAGGCATAGGCCAGTTCATCCCTTAGCGGTTGGCGCATAAGTTTGCGTTTAGAGTCAAGAAAGGGAGATTGGTAGGCTCGAAACAGTCCGGCAATATGCTCCTGGTAGGTTTCCTGTTCATAGGTATACGGCCCGCCGTCAAGTCGCGGCTTTTGCTTGCGCTCGCGTACCTGCCAGTCCTGATCGCCGGCCACGCCTATCCGTAGGCCCCGTTCTTCATCATAGCTAACCAACCGGGGATGAATTGCGACCATCAGGGTCATCTCCAGAGCGCTTTGTTCATAGACCGGCTTCCAGATGTAGCTGGTTTGGCTGCCGACCCACTCGTCAACCACCTCGGTCAGCTCGTTCAATCGCATCATCACCCACTCATCGTGTCCAATTTCCTCGGCCAGTTCGGTTAGGGTATTGAACGCGCCATACACCGAGCCGCTAAATAGGCTAAAGCTTTCCCAATGCCAGGGACTCTTTTGATCAATGTCGCTGTTGGGGTCAGGACGAACAATAACATTGCGGCTATTTACGTCGCGGATGAGTTCTCGAATAACGCCCCGTTCCTGATAGCCCATCGCTGCTTCCATCATAGCTTTATGGGCAAAGCGATTATCCCGTAGTCGTTGCAACAGGATTTTGTCAGCCGCTCCATGCACCTCCGAAAGGATGGTTTGTTCATCGCCAAAGCTAAAGACCTGGCCGTTGCGATCATCTCGGCTGAACGCTTGCCAGGTTAAGTCGCAAATTTCTTTTTGGCCGTGGTCCCGATAGGGTAGATAATTTGTATCCCCGTTTTTATTGAGCGGCAGCCGGTATAGGTAGACCTGACCTCGCTCACCGGCGTAGCGGGCGCAGCGTCCGGCTCGTTGTAAAACGGCATTTGCCGGCGCTAATTCGGTATGGAGAACATCACAGGTAATATCCAGGCCCACCTCAATAACTTGGGTCGCAATCAAAATGGCGCTCTGCGTCTGATAAGCCGGTTTGTCTTTGCCAAATTCCCGGCGCAGCCAATCCTCTTTGGCTTTGCGGTCATCCGGGTAGAAGCGGCTGTGTAAGAGTTTTACCTCTACGCCGGTGGGTGCTGCGCTTTTAACCACCTCAAATAAGGTTTGAGTCCGGTCAACGGTGTTACAGATAGCTATCGAACGCCCCCTCGCCGGGTGATGTGTCAAAACATCCTCGGCCGTCAAGAGCCGATTCTGCGTTTGATAGACCCGTTCCTTTTGTTGAGACGGGATAGCTTGCAGCGCCAGCCGTTCGGTTTTGTCCTCCGGCACAATGATGGCCTGCAACTCTTGCGCTAATTCGGTCAACATTGAGTTTGAGAAAGTGGCGGTCATTAGCAGAAACGGAGTAATGCCTTTAAGCATCTTGAGCATCTGCAATGTCGTTGGTAAAGCGGCCTGGGCATCATAGAGATGAAATTCATCAAAGACCAAATAACTGGCCGCCGTCGCCCCGGCATTCACGTTGGCCCGACTATTGCCCAACGCATAAGGAATACATAAGAAATTACTTAAAGTCTGGTCAATGGTCGTAAAGATCAAGTCCCCTTCCAGTTGAGGGTCTTCCGGTCGCTCCCCGGTCTGAATGGTCACATTTAACTCGTGCTGCCAGCCGTATTTGGTTATGAGTTTGGTGTACTCAACCACAAACTGATTGGCTAATACGCGCATCGGCACGGAGTAGATACATTTCCGGGGGAAAAGTGAAGCATTTGAATTTTTGCGTGCGTGCAAGAAGGGTAACAGGGCCGCTGCCGTCTTGCCCGCACCGGTTGGCGCTTGCAGGATAACATTTTGCCCGGATAACAGCAGCTGGGCTACCTTCTCTTGGTAAGGATAGGGCATAAACTTATTCATAACTTAATCTCCAAAGAAATCGCTAAACGTCTGGCTAAGGGGCGAAGATTCACCCGCTGGATGCCCGCTTTTGGTCGTTGACCAGCCATACATTTCGGCCAACCGGCGCGCCTCACCCATCAACATCTCGCGCAACCATTCCGGCTCTACAACCTCTACGTCGGCGCCCCACCCGCGAACCCAATTGAGCATCTCTTTAGGCTGCGCAATCTTAGCTTGCCAGCGCAAATAGCCGTCCGGCAGTTCCTTAATATCCTCGCTGTGATGCCAGCGCGTTTCCTTCACCCGCCCGGCCACTCTTGGATGAAATTTGAGCACGACCTCAACCGGTTCATCATCCGTATACCAGATGCCCCAGGCGTCGGCCAACTGTTCTTGTGGGTCAAAGTCCGCTGGGATGGTGTAAGTTTCATCCAGCGGTTCGGCCCGCTCAATGCGTTCGATCTTGAAGGTCCACATCCGATCAGGTGACATCCGGTCAAGTGACCGGCCCAGCCCAATGACGTGTGTCGTTTGGCCGACGGCATACGGCTCGATGAAGTAAGGGGCAAAAATATATTCAATCACTTTGCCTGTGCGCTCACTTTTATGCCAGATATGCACCCGCCGTCCCTCGGACCAGCAGCGGGTCAGCACTTCGAGTATGCGCAGATAGTTGGG
>JAGRBY010000589.1 GCA_020433835.1 Anaerolineae bacterium
ATATCGAAGGGGCAGCCCTGAACACGCTGTTAAAATCTTATCACCGCGACGACAAATTGATGCCGGTGGCCGAAGCTCATCGCGTTATCAACCAAATCTGCCAGGCACTCGACTATGCCCACAGCCGGGGCGTCATCCATCGCGATATCAAACCGGCCAACATTATGCTCGACAAACAGGGCAACGCTTTTTTGGCCGACTTTGGATTGGCGCTCATCAGCGATGTCGGCACCCGGGGCGAAATTTTCGGTACGCCGCACTACATTGCACCCGAGCAAGCTATGTCTTCGGCCAGCGCCGTGCCGCAGAGCGATCTTTATGCCATCGGTGTTATCCTGTTTGAGATGTTTACAGGCGAACTGCCTTTCGAAGCCGACAGCGCGCTGGACATCGCCATGCTTCACATGACCGAACCCCCACCCCCACCGAGCGAAATTCAGCCGGACATCAACCCGGAACTTGAAGCTGTCATCCTCAAAATGTTGGAAAAGGAACCCTCAGACCGGTATCAAACAGGGGCTGAGTTAGCGAAGGCGTTCGACCAGGCTTTGAAAGCCACCAGCCAGGTTTCGCTCCCTCTACCGCCGCAAAATTTATCGATTCCTTTCCGGGTAGCCCAAGATGTTGCCGCCCGACCGCTGCCGCCACTGCCGGCGGGCATGACCCCGCCGCCTGAACCTTCAACTTCGGAGGTAGCCGCCGCCTCTATGGCTTCGGTTACCAACCTTGGGAGCGCTCCCAACGAGTCGTCACCCTCTAAACCAACGCGTCCGTCGTTGGTTTATGCCGGGTTGGGGGTAGGCGCGTTGTTAATTATAGGCTTTTTCATGCTGCTTTTGCTCGTGGCCGGTTTTTTCTTTCTGCGCGGCGGTGCAGAGGATGACCTGGCCGAGGCAGCTCCTGCCGCCGGTCAAAATGATCCGGCAGCCAGTGAGAACGAAGCCGCCGCTAATACCGACAACGAAGCAGCGAGCGATGCTCAAGAACCTGTCGCCAACGCTGTGGCAAACGAGGCCGCAGCCGGCAGCGGTGACGGTGCTTCAAATGGAGGGTCAGCAGCCCAACCCGCTCCCGCCGATAACTTGCAACCGCAGCAAACGGTTAATCTGATACTGGCCAAGCATAAAGGCGATAGTATCTTTATCATTAACCGCTCCGATCAACCGCTGCCGCTTGGCCCCCTGCAAATGAGCCGTGATGATCGTATGTTTAGTTTTAACACTATCGGTGTGGCCACATTAAAAAGCGGCGAATGTCTATCGGCCTGGAAAGAAAAAGGCAAGCCAAAAGCGCCTGATATCTCTTGTAATGAGGTCGGTCGGGTTTCCGTAGACAATAAAAACCGTTTCTGGGAGAAATCATTTGATATTTTCTATGGCGGTGAATGGCTTTATACCTGTGGAGAAAAAGAGGATAGCTGCCAGGTGAGTATTCCGGTTACGTCAAGTAATAACAACAATCAGAATAATGACTCAAATGACGATGGAGGAGAGGATGACTGACGATCCGCTCATTGGTCGGCGTCTGGCCAATTTTGAAATTGAGCGCCCGTTAGGCCGAGGAGGAATGGCTCAGGTTTATTATGGTCAAGATGTAAAACTACGCCGACCTGTCGCTATAAAAATAATCGATGCGCGCTATCGCGACAAACCGGCTTACGCCGAACGTTTTGTGCGTGAAGCCCAAACAATCGCCACCTGGCGGCATGAAAATATTATCCAAATCTACTACGCCGATGATCAGGACGGCTTCTACTACTTCGTGATGGAGTATATTGATGGGGATGATCTGTCTAAGATTTTAGCCAAATACAAGGCCAACGACCAACAGCAATCCTATGAAGAAGTATTGCGTATTGGACGAGCTATTGGGAGTGCGCTGGATTATGCCCACAACAAAGGGATTATCCATCGGGATGTTAAACCATCAAACGTGATGATTGCCAAAGATGGGCGGGTTGTGCTCATGGATTTTGGTTTGGCAATGGACGCCGAAATGGGGTCGATGGGTGAGGTTTTCGGCAGCGCCCATTATATTGCCCCTGAGCAGGCCCGTAACTCCGGCAGCGCCGTGCCGCAATCTGATCTGTACTCATTGGGGATTATTTTGTACCAAATGCTAACCGGACGCGTACCGTTTGATGATCCGTCTTCAACCACGGTCGCCGTTCAGCATCTGACGATGGCCGTTCCGCCGCCTCATGAAATCAACCCCGACTTATCGCCGGCGATAGAGGCTGTATTGCTCAAGGCTTTGAGTAAATCTCCCGAAGATCGTTATCAGTCAGGTCTCCAGTTGATGAATGCGCTTGAAGCATCATTTCAGACCGATGACGCGACCATCGCCTCACCACTGCTCAAAACCGCTGTGTCCAAAGCAGCTCCGATTGCTGCCGTAGCTTCGGTTTCGCCTGCGGTGGAGACAACGGCCGACAAACGCCCCCTCTTTTACGTCGGTATTGGCGTTACCGCAGCGTTAGGTGTAATCATTTTGTTGGCCCTGGCCTTAACCGCTTTCTTTCTTTTGCGTGATGCCGATGATGCCACCGGCCAAACCGCTCTAGAGACTGCCTCCACACGCGAGGCGGCTACTTCGGAGCTGGCCGTACCTTCAACCGAGCCATCGACAGAGGCACTGCCGCCCACCGATGCCCAACCGGCCTCCGATCCACCCCCTGCGGCATCGCCCACCGAGGAGCAAGCGCCAACCCCAGAGCCTGTGCCCCAAGTTCTGGCCGATACTGTTGATAATTTTGGCTCTAACCAGAACGGCGTATGGCGCTACACCTGGAGTCCGCCGGGTGAAGATAATTGGAAGCCGCTTGTGTTTGAAGATCGACGCTACGGCACCTGTTGGTATGCTGAAGATTACATTCGCATTTGTGCCGATGGCGTTCATCCGGGCAATGGGGCGGATGTGGCGTGGTACTGGGTTAGCGATGTCAGTGGTCAATTAGAGATTCAGATCAGCGCCAGTAAGCTCGACTCAGGGGGCGATGGGGTGGTTGTGGCTATCTATCAAAACACCTTAAACATCAATGGTAAAGCCCCTCTTTTTCAACGCACTTTAGCGGGGCGTGATAAACAAGGTTTCGCCGAAACCATCCGAATTAATCAGGTTAAGCCTGAAGATTCGCTTTTGGTTATTGTTAACCACAATGGCGATGCGACCAGCGATTATACGGCTGTGCAGGCCCGCATTTGTCACTACTCTTGTCCTTGATTGAGATTTTCCTCTACCGGATGTGAATTTGCGTTTCCGGAAGGCCACATTATCCCCGACCGAATATGCAGATCGCGTTGGGGAAAGGGGATTTCGATATTTCGCCGTTTGAGCGAATCCCAAATTCGATAGCGCAGATCGCTGGTTAGGGCCGGGATACGCATAGGATCGTTGATCCAAACCAGCAGCGCGAAATCAAGGCTGCTGTCTCCAAAATCACGAAACTGGACACTGGGAACCGGCTCTTCAAGTACCTGCGGGTGCTGGGCGGCCTCAAGCAGCGCTTGTTCTACCTCAAGCGGATCGGCATCGTAGCTAACGCCGACCTTGATATCAACCCGCACTATGCGATCAGTTCGGGTTAAATTGGTCATCATATCAGATAAAAAGTGCGAATTGGGGATGATGACCTCTCGATTGGTGGCTGTTTTTATAATGATGCTGCGGATACCGATATTTTGAACCGCGCCGACTGTGTCACTAATTTCGATCACATCCCCCGGACTAATCGACCGATCAAACATCAAGATAAAGCCGCTGACAAAGTTACTGACGATCTGCTGTAAGCCAAAGCCCAGGCCGATGGATAGACCTCCGGCAATAACCGTTAGTGTCGTCAAATTGACCCCAGTTACGGCTAATCCAGCCACCGCGCCTACAATCAGAATGACATAGGCCATCAAGGTTGAGACAGCGTGGGTTAACCCCGGTTCGAAACCGACCTCAGGCAGAAACCCTTCTTCTAAAAAACGAAAAACAACGCGAGAAAGAAATATAAAAAAGGCGATGATCGCCAATCCGGCCAGAACGGTGCCGACTGTAATATTCTGCAGATTTTCATCCGCCAGTGAGCCAAGATTTAAGAAATCATCTAACAGGCCGAACCCGTACAAAAAAGCCGCAAAGATAGCAATAGGGAGCAAAACTTTTTTTCGCCACACCTGTGCTTGAGCCGCCCGGCTGTTGACTCGTATCAGTGTATCGGCCAGTCGATAGAAAAACCAGAGCGTAAATAAGGGGGGCACCCAGCTAAGAAGGATGGTTGTCCAGTCAAAGGTTTCAAAAGTGTTAATCGCCAGCCAGGTTAGCCACCAGCCTAAAAGGGGTGGCAGTACACTTAAAGTTATAGCCGGTAAGTGGCGAGCCCACGGGACATGGCGCAATCGCATCTCTAGCGCCATAAAGATACGGCCCAGGATAAATTGCGATATCCAGGCTATAGCAAAAATGAGGGCAAGGGTGATTAACTGTCCCAGCGTTGTCAAACTGAAAAGATTGAAATCAAACAAGTGACGAGTCTCCTAGCTGGATAGTGAGATACCGTTTCTGTCAGTATAGCACGACTCTAATGGCACATCAACGAAAGCGGATAAAAATAAATTGACCTAATGTGCAACACTTTTTAAGTTGATCCATTGAGGGCCACGTTTGTAAAATAGCGGTTCCAACA
>JAGRBY010000058.1 GCA_020433835.1 Anaerolineae bacterium
TGAGTTTTCTCCCTACTCCAGCCGCCTCATGTCGAGTACGGTGGTATGAGAGTTTATGGAGTTCGTAGCGTTTGTAGAGTTTGTGGGACGCTGTGTCCTTCGTGGATCAATTTTCTGATCCTGATAGCCAGTGGCTGCTTAGTTAGGCACGAACACCATAATTTTTACAACGCATATTGAATGCGGAGAGGATTTGCTATGAAAAAATTAAAGCTTTTTGCGATTTTCATCATACCGCTTTTGATGCTGCTGATTTTCAATGTGCTGTTGGCTACGCAGGCCGCATCCCCCGTTCAGGCCAAGGTCGGATCGGTAATGCCTGAGTCCAAACCGTATGCCGGCAGCGTTATCAGCGATGTTGAAGCCTTGGCCAATCCCATTACTGGCCTGGTCATTAGCCATAGCACGCCCGTAGATTTGAACGAGCCGGTTTTCTTTACCGCCACAGTGACCGGCGGTACGGAACCGATTTTTTACAGTTGGAATTTTGGTGACGGCAGTGCTACCGTTATCGCCGAGCCACCAGAGAGCAATTTCATCTCTTACACCTATTCTATAACCGGCAATTACACCGTTATTTTGACGGCAGCCAACTTCAGTTCTACGCCGATTATGACCACGTCGATAGTTATCTCCGCTACAGATTTACCGGAGCCGCCTCCGCCAAATGTGTCTTTTACGTATAGCGAACCGGCTATTGTTGGAGAACCCGTTGTCTTCACTGCGACCGTTATTAGCGGTACGCAACCGATTTTTTATCGATGGAATTTTGGTGATAAGACCGGTGAATTTTCGCCAACACCACCCACCGCCATAACGATATCGCATACATACGACTTGTCTAGTGAGTACACGGTAATCTTGAGTGCCACAAATTTTAGCCCCACTCCACTTGGTACCGCTTCAGACAACATAATAGTAGAAGACCCATTACCATCCCCTCCTTCCGGGCCACCCTTACAAAGCGTTTTTCTTCCTCTTTTACTCACACACCCTCAAGCCGATTTAGTGTGTAAATACACTCTCGATCCCCCGACGGTAGGTGCCGGCGATAATGTTCTTATTACCGTTCAAATAAAAAACCAGGGAAAAGTCGAGGCTGATGGATTTTGGGTCGATGCCTACTTCAATCCGATTGAGCCTCCTGCTGAGGATAATTTAGGTCCCTGGCAAGATGCCTGCGGAGGGAAATCGTCATGCCCAACCGGAATAGCCTGGAGTATCAGCAATAACCCCGTGTCACCGGGTGGCAGCATCAACCTGGTATCGATCAATGACGATGAGGATCCGAACACGCACGGTTACAATCCCGCTTATACCGTCTGGGATGGTCATCTCCCCGACCCATTCACCTCTATGTTTATCTATGTAGACAGCATCAATAATAATGACGGTAAAGGGGATGGATCTGTATCGGAAAGCCTTGAATCAAACAATGAATGTCGATTGGTAGAAAGCCTTGAATCGGCAACAAATGAGCATGTTCCCTCTCGACGCAGCCCCGGTACTCTGCCGGTCCGGTAAGATTGATATGTAGAAAGGAGTATTTAATCTATGTTTGAGTCAAAAACTACTCGAATTGTTGTAATGGTGGCCGGTTTAATGGTCTTAGCTTGTTTTGCCTTTATCACCCTTAATCAGCCAAGTCCTACGGGAGCTTCATTTGTAACACCTCCCCCTCGTCCGCAAATTTCTACACCATCCTCCGGCGGTCTTGGCGATGATGATGACAGCGATAATAGCACTGGCGGCGATGATGATGCGCTAGACAAAGCAGGCATTTATGGACAAATCACGGATTTATCTACCGGTCGCCCCGGTCAGGGTTTAGAGCTTGATATTAACGGCAGCATCGTGCGCACAGATGGCGATGGCCGTTACTCAATAACCGGGTTGAACGCAGGCAACTATACCATCGTTTTGCTTCTGCCGACACAAGCGGTATCGGCTGAAAGTTCGACCCAGATATACCTGAAAGATAAAGAAATTGTCACGGTTGATTTATCCTACTACAGCGAAGCTCCGCCGACCACTGTCCCTTCACCGACACCAACCGCAGCCCCACCCACGTCAACGCCACAGGTTGAGCCTACTGTTGAAGCTGAAGCCCCACCTACCTTTAAGCATCAGCTCAATGCCTCATTCTCGCCGCTAATTCCGTCTTCCGATGGATCACCAACCGTCTGGATCAATCCGGGCCATATCAACAACGAAGACGGCGTGGCCGGCACCATCGCTATCGATGTTGCCAACGTCACCGATTTAGGAGCGTTTCAGGGGACACTGAATTTCAACCCCAAAGTCATCGAGATTGAAGATGTTGTCCTGGGAAATTTCCTCGACAGTACGGGGCGGCTCACAAACCCGCTCGTAACTGAAATCGATAACACCAGCGGCGAGATCTCGTTTGTAGCCTTTACCTCTGGCGATACAGCCGGCCCAAATGGCGGCGGAACCTTGGCTGTTATCAACTTCGTTTCAAAACAGCCGGGCATCTCAGAACTTGAATTAGACGATGTGCGTTTAGTGGCCCGCCTCGGTAAAACCATCAGCGCTCAGGTCGGCGATGGGCAAATCAGCGTGACCAGTTGTTTTGGCGACTTGAATGAGGACGAGATCATTGATGTTGGTGACGTCCAGGCCGCTGCCGGCCGCGTGGGGCAGGAGTTAGGCGACCCCAATTACGTGCTGGAGTTTGATGTCAACAACGACCGGATTATTGATGAGGCTGACGTAGCCATTGTTACAGATCGACTGGCTGAAGAGTGCCCCTAAACTATAAAGGTGACAGTCACTTGGATGCCCTAAATCGACCTATTTGGGCTAATCCAAGGCCGATTTACGATCAATAAGTGACTGTCACCTGCCTTTTTGCGTGAGTCCTGAGTTATAGTGTCTGACCCACAACCAATGAAAAAGTTTGCACATGGTGAAAATCAGTGCGGCGCAGACAAAATTCCGGTGAGGTGGGATCGCACAAAGCTTCGAGGGTGTGCCAATCAGGTTCAGAGAGATAGGGTTGCACCCGATGCGCCCAGTAGCCGTTGAAGACACCGTCTACAAAATAGATCTGGTCGGCCTCTGTGAGGGGGGCGGTGCGCTCGATAACGACGGTTTTTGCTATGACGTCGGTAAAACCTGCTTGGTGCATCCAGCCAAATAAATTGCGTGTAGCCGTCGTGTCGCGTTCGTCAAGACCGTATTTATCGCGATAATAGCGGCGACAGGCCAGCGTCACCTCTTGCTCCAAACGCGCATCCCAGGCAAAGAACATATCGGGTAGAAAGGCACTCTGAGCCAATACCAACCGCCCACCGGGGTGAAGATTGGCTGCCAACCGCTTTAAACCGGCGACCGGGTGGCGTAAGTGGTTAATGGCATTGCTGCTCCAGATCAAATCAAACGGCCCCATCGTTAGCGGCAAATGGGCGATATCGGCTTGAAGAAAATTGAGCGGCGTTGTGGAGGAAGAGATTAAACGCTTGCGGGCATGACGCAGATGACCGGTCGATAGATCAACGCCCACCGCCAGCCCGTCGGATACGTGCTCGGCCAACCATAAGGTAATCAAGCCGGTGCCGCAGCCGGCATCCAAAACCCGGGCTGTGGTCGATAGCCCCAATCCGGCAATGACCTGGCGCAGCTCCGGCTCGGCGAAGCGATTAAACAGATCGAGCTTGGTGACATACGCTTTTTGAGGCGTATCACCTAACAGGCCGTTTTGGGACCCGGCGGCTGGCTGCGCTTTCATTTTATTTAAGCGTGGCAAAACGGTTACCTTCATCGGCCAGTTTCGATAAAAGCTCGCGGGTAGCCGACTCGGTCTCTCCGGCGATGCGCTCAACCTGACAGCCGGCCCGGCGGAGAATGCGTTCGGCGTTGGGCGGTACACCTTCCTTGCCGCCCACAATCGTAACGTATTTGGCCGTTTTAGCCTCTTCGATATCAAACCCGATGATCGGTTTGAAACGAGCAATATAGTCAAAAGCGCCTTGCAAATCCCATTCGCCCCAACTTTGTGGAGTACGATACCAGAAAAGCATATAATGCTCAATCGGCTTATCGCTTACCGCCGGTTGGCCGGGATCGGTCGTATCTGTTTTGAGCAAACGCTCAACTGCGGCTAGCAAAGTGGGTTTCCACTGTGGCCAGGTTGCTCCCGGACTTTGGGTGTTGATCAGCTCACTATAACCGGCTATCGTATTTACCGATAGACCCAGCAGCCCGATAAGTTGGGCTAACAAAGCAGCCGTGGCAGCGAGTTGGGCTTGAGGCGGCGGTTGGCTGGTGAAATTGCCGATCAGACAGATCCCGACGCTATCATCGCTGTTGGCCCCCGCGTGAAGAGAGACGGTTTCTAAATATTGAGTCTGATAGACCGTACCGTCTGCCGTGATGCAGAAGTGGTAGATGATGCCGGGCAAATCGCGGTTTTTCACTTGAAATTCAGCAATACGCTCGACCGTAATGTTGGCCGGGGTAGCGGTGTGATGAATAATCAGCCGTTCGATATCGGCATGGGTGCGCATTTGATACCGTTTGGTAGGATGATGTGCCAGCGAGCCGGTTACATCCTGAGCCTCAACGGCTACCGGTTTCCCGCTCGTTTCTCCATCACCAGGTTTTGTTACAATCGGGGCAGCCTTAACAGTGATGGGGATAACCAGGCCGGGATCACCTTGAGATGAGAACCAGGTAACTAACTCATGCACCATGTCCCAACGCAGCCGATAGCTGCCGGGTTGATCGGGGGTGCGCAGTTGGGCTTGCAACTCAACTGTGCCACCCGGCGCGATAGTTCGGGGGAGTGATGTTCTAAAATCGAAAGCCGACGGCAGTTGAATCATCTGGTTATTGGCATCATACCACTGAAAGCCCAGATGGAAGGGCTTATCGCCGCCGCGAACCCACTGAAAGCGCCCTGCATTTTGCAATGTGATATTCACGGTTACGGTCTGGCCGACCGTGAGCTGGGGAGGCGTGCTGTGGCCAAGATATTTTGCCAGGTAACCAGGGCGGGTATCTTCTGTGGGAGGTGTTGTCTCCGGTACATCAACCTGCCATTTATAGTTTTGGGCAATAGCCTCTTTAAAGTCATCCTGAACACCCGCTTTGCCGTCGATGCTCCACCCCAGTGGGTCTTTTTTCCATCGAAACAAAATCATACAGCGAATCTGCTGCTTACCGCTCTGGTTCCAACGATCAATCTCTTTATAGGCGGCTTTTATCCAGCCGTTGTTGCCAAATGGCCATGTGGCGCCCGGTTGGTGCGACTCTTTGCCGTCTTGAACATCGCCGTTGGCTTCGGTCAGGTAAACCGGCAAGTTTTGAAAGGCAGCGGGAATGGCGTTCATCTGGTCACGGTAGGTATAAAAGTTGTAGTAGTAGTTTTGAAACGGTGCGCCCATTTTGGCGTCATTGGTGACCATGTGGGGTTCGTAGCCGTGAGAATAGGCGTGAATGGCGATGCCGTCGCAGTCGTTCGGGCCGATAGCCAGCAGCATGTCTTGAAAGTACTTTACAAAATCGCCAAAAAAGCCGTTGTATGGATAGTTTCCCGGTCCATTCGGGATTTTATTAGCTGGGTAAGCGCCTTTGGGGTCGACCTCGTACCAGGTTTGACCGTTCCAGGGGCCGATAGCTCCCACCAGCAGAATATCATCGGCGTGACCGGATAGCGCTTTAACCTTGCGACGGCACAATTTGTAGCATTCGGCGTAGCGGCGCGGCGTAATTTTTTCGGCCTGATTGTTGCCGCGCTGGCGAGGCTGCTCGCGCTCTAAATTCATCTCATTGCCGATGATCCAGATATGCGCTCCTTTTGAGTCCTCCACAAAATTGGCGACGCGCTGGGCAAATTCAGGGTAGCGCTCCTCACGAGGAATGGTGCCGTTATTGCCGTATGATTGGTTGAGCCGGACGATAACCCCCAAACCTTTATCGGCCAGGCCGCGATAATCGCCCCCGCCGCGTTCGTTGGCTTCACTGCCGATGGCTTCGGTTATCACCACCCAGCCTTTGGCTTGCCCATTGACCACCATCAAATGCTCACCGCCGGGGTCATGCAGCCCATAAATATAAGGATTTTCACCTTGGTGTAATGGCATAGTTATCTCCTACAGGCAACAAGTGGAAAAAGTTGTCCTTTTGAAAGGCTACTGTAAGTTCCTAAATCGTTTTCCTTGCGCGACCAACGCTTCTAGCATTTCGCGGGTTTCACGCTGCGTAGCCCCGGCCAGTCGATCGACCTTGCAGCCGGCGGCTCTGAGGGTAGCATCCACCGCTGCCGGTACGCCTCCCGGCCCACCAACGATGGTTACGGCTTTCGCCAGTTTGGCTTCCTCAACGGAAAAACCCATCGTTACCGGGAAGCGGGCAATATAATCGATGGCTCCGCGCAGATCCCATTCGGCCCAATGGTCTGGCCCTTGGTGCCAGAAAAGCATGTAATGTTCGATCGGTTTGCCGGTGATCGGCTGGCTGTCATCAGCCGGAGGCGTTTCGGGTACCGTCGGTGTTGTTTCCGGAGCCAGTAGGCTGTTGGTGAGGGTTAGCAGCATCGGTTTCCAGGTTGGCCAGGTTGCGCCGGGGCTTTGGGTGCGCTCAATTTCTTGGTAGCCGACAATATTACTGGTGGTTAATTTTAGCCGCCCCAACAGTTGAGCCAACACAAAAGCGGCGGCGTTAAGCTGGGCTTGCGGCGGCTGAGTATCGGTAAAGTTGCCGATCAGGGCCACCCCAATGCTGTCAACGCTGTTTTGGCCGGCATGGGCCGCCATTGAAACCAGCGGCTGAGTTTGATAGGCCAGCCCTTGTTCGGTGATACAAAAATGGTAGGTGATGCCCGGCAAATCGCGGCGATCGACCAAAAACTCGGCGATACGCTCAACCGTGATATTGGCCGGTGTGCCGGTATGATGGATGATAATCCGCTTGATTGTACTGGTTTCGCGCCGGGCGTAACGTTTAGATGCGTGCTGCGGCAACTGTTCGATGATGTTTTGGATCTGCACCTGCGGCATCGGTGTTGGTGTTGGTGTTGGCGTTGGTACTGGTGTTGGGGTTGGAGTCGGTACCGGCTGCGGTTGCGGTTCGGGCGTAGGTTGCGGTTGAGGCTGCGGAACCGGCTCAGGCTTGACCTCAACGACAGCCGGGTTAACCGTGATGGGGCTAACCAAGAGTCCGGCATCGCCCTGCGTAATGAACCACGTTACCAGTTCATGCACCATATCCCAGCGGAGTTGGTATGTTCCGGCCGTATCAGGCGTACGTAATCGCGCTTTGAGATTGACCACCCCATCGGGCGGAATATCACGCGGTAGAGACGTGCGGAAATCGAGCTGTGGGGGAATAGACACGCCTTGCCCTTGCGTATCGATCCACTGAAAACCCAGCCGGAAAGGGCGATTTCCATCTTTTACCCAGGTGAAACTGCCGGCATTGCGCAACGTTAAGTTGACCGTGAGTGTTTGACCGGCCGTGGCCGTTGTTGGTGTATTGTGCGTAACATAACGGGTGCGATAGCCTGGTTCGGGCGGTCGGGCAATGGTTTTGGTCGTTGCTGTTCCGCCCGTCGTCTGGGGTTGCAGTTGCGGTTGGGGTTGGGGTTGAGGCTGGGGTTGGGGTTGCGGTTGAGGCTGCGGTACAACCTGTCGCCACATGTAGTTTTTGGCAATGGCATCGCGCAGATCTTGCTGAACCTGATTTTTACCGTCGATGTGCCAATCGTCATCGCGAGACCAGCGGTACAAGATCATACAGCGAATCTGCTGGCTGTTCGTCCGATTCCATTCATTTATCTCCTGGTAAGCGTTTTTAACCCAGCCGCTGTTGGTGTCGGGCCATTTCACGCCACCAGGATCGACATCCCCATTGGCTTCAGTCAGGTAAACCGGTAAATCTTGGAAAGCCTCTGGAATGGCGTACATCTGATTTTTGTAGGTGCGGAAATGATAATAGTAATTTTGGAAAGGGGGCCCCATTTTTTCCTCGCTAAAGACCAGACTCGGTACATAACCGTGCGTGTAAGCGTGGATAGCAATGGCATCGCAATTTTCGCGACCAATAGCCAGCAGGATATCGCGCATATAAACAATGAAATTACCGAAAAAACCGTTATATGGATACGAATTTGGCGCACCGGGAATTTGGTTGGCCGGATATTTGCCCAACGGATCAGCCTCATACGGTGTTTGGGCGTTCCACGGCCCTATTGAACCGACAACGACCTGATCGTTTTCATGGCCGGGAATGGCTTTGATGGCCCGCCGGCACAGTTTGTAGCATTCGGCGTAGCGGCGGGGCGTAATGCGTTCGGCTTGAGAATTGCCGGGGCTAAGGCGAGGTTGCTCCCGTTCAAAGTTCATTTCATTGCCGATGATCCAAATATGCGCGCCGGGCGATTGGCGTACAAAGTTAGCCGCTCGTTGTGCAAAATCGCGATATTTCGCTTCATTAGGGATGGTTCCATCAGGTCCATAAGCGTGGTTGAGACGCACGATAACGCCAAAGCCTTGATCGGCCAGCCGTTTATAAAAATCACCTTTACTACCCGGATCAACAGGATTGGCGCGGATCTCTTCGGTTATGAGAATCCACCCTTTGGCTTCCCCCTCGTGTTTGAGTAATTGCTCACCGCCGGGGTCGTGAAGCCCATAAATATACTGGTTTTCGCCGTAAGGAACCGCCATAGGGTGTTACTCCTTTTATAAATTTTTTACACCAAACGGTTTAAGAAGCATCTTGTCTATTTTGGAGTAAATTGTACGTGTGAAAAAGTGGCCAATTTAGGTTCTGCGGGGGAAATCGGGCGAGAAAATAACAAAACCAAGCCGGTTATTTTGAGAACCCCCGGTTTGTTAAGATTATAACCGAAAAGAACTTTTATGTGAAGTTTGTAAGGGCTATTTTATAAAATTGCAGTGTCAAATTAATTTTTCTAACTTTAGTTTCAGAGCATTATCGGATACAATGGTCATGTCAGCGAGGCAATAAACCTGCAACTTAAAAAGACGATTTCGTTTTCCAACAGAACTTGTAAAACTAGATATAGAGAGGTCAAGGTCCCATGGTAACTTCATCTTCGATTCTCATTGTGGACGACAATCCAACCGGCCGCCAAATTTTGAACGGCTTGTTATTCGACCAAAATTATAGTATAGACTTTGCTGTGAACGGTATTGAAGCCCTTCAAAAGATCGATTCCTCTAAACCAGACCTGATCTTGCTGGATGTAATGATGCCCGATATGAACGGTTTTGAAGTATGCAAGCATCTTAAAGCCGACAAAGAATGGCGGCATATTCCGGTTATTTTGGTAACGGCTCTTGACAGCAAAGAAGATTTAGCCTACGGTCTCGACGTTGGAGCCGATGATTTTATCTCGAAACCTGTTAACGGTTTGGAGCTGCGTGCGCGTATCCGCTCCATGCTGCGTATCAAACAGCAGTATGATGCTCTAAAAAGGCAAAAGCGCGAGTTAACAACTTCCCTTCACCTCAATCAAAAATTTTCCCACGTATTTGCCCAACACCTTGAGGCTCTTGAAATTGTTCATCATACCAGTATCCAACTCATGAACAACTTCAGCATGGACTCGGTGCTCGATTTGGTTTCTCAAGCGGTGTTAGATCTGGTGCCGGAAGCCGAAGGGTGCGTTATGCACTTGCTGTCAGATGATGATCAGCAGCTGCTGCCGGTTGTCTATTCTTCAGAAACCACAAGCAAAATTGTATACCCCGATTTGGGCATCGAAGAGATTATTCAACGTGCGATCAAAGAAGGCCGTACTCTCATTGTGCCTGATGTCGTTTGTAGTAAGTGCCATAAGCTCAACCAAACTCCAGAGATACGGTCGCTGCTCGTGACGCCGCTGTTTGAAGGTGAGAAAGCCGTCGGCACATTGAGTATCTATCGTTCGAGTGCGATCCCGTTTGATGCCGACTACCAATACGTGCTGTCGATTATCGGCACGCAGGCCGCGGTCGCTATTAGCCGGGCTAAACTGCTGCGCGATCGAGAGCTGGCCAACGAAAAAGAAAAGTGGGCTATCCGCAATATTTTTCAGCGCTACGTTAGCCCGGCCGTGGTTGATCAGGTCGTTGAGGATCGCAATAACTTGGCATTGGGTGGGCAGCGCCAGGAGGTAACTATCTTATTCGCCGATATTCGCGGCTTCACCACCTTTAGCGAAGATCGTGACCCTGAGCAGCTTATCGATGTCTTAAACAGCTATTTGGCCCTGGCCGTCGAGGCCATTTTAGCCGAGGAAGGCACACTCGATAAATTTATGGGAGATGCTGTTATGGCCATCTTCAATGCCCCATTGGCGCAGTCTGATCATGCACTGCGGGCTGTGCGGGCGGCCCTGGCCATGCAGCAAGCCATCGCTGAGTATAACCGAGAGCATGCCGTGGATAAATCTTTGAGCTTTGGCATCGGCTTACACTGCGGCCAGGCAGTGGTTGGTAATGTTGGTACTGCCCAGCAAATGAATTACACGGCTATTGGTGATACGGTTAACCTGGCTAAGCGATTGCAAGAGTACGCCGGTGGCGGTACTATTTTATTGAGTCAGGCCATCTACCGACTTTTGCAAGGTCAGATAAACGTTGAAGAGTTAGGCCAACTCACCGTCAAAGGGCGGCGAACCCCTGTAGACAGCTACCAATTACTCAGTTTGGCTTAATTGTAGTACCACTACTCTATTGTCATGCCGGTTAAAGCTTACTACAATAACAGCCATAAACAAAGTAACGTTGCACATAAACATCTTAAACTGCGTATTGGGTTTAGCGATGACCGCGCTCATCAAAAGCCTCCTGTTATATTTTTTCAAACCCTTTTAATAGTTGGAAAAAGAGGCGTACGCAGGAGGCTTTTTTGTTTTATCGATTGCGATAGTAACCTTTAGCGGCTGTAACCTTTTTAGGAAATGCCTATGCCTATCCTTAAGCAACCCGAAGTAGAGTCTCATTCTATGCAGCATGATCGAGAACTGCTCATTCTCCAGTCGGCCAGTGCGGCTATGATGTCCAGTCTCGATTTAGAGCATGTGCTCAATGCAGTTATTGGCGAAATGGTTAATCTGCTGCAAGTGGAAGCCTGCACCATTTTTGACTGGAACCCGCATGATAACGCTATAACCCCACTGGCTGCACACCGCCCCTCGGATTGGAATGAAACCTCAGCCTCGTCGCTTGCTACGGTAAAACTGACAGAATTTCCGATTACGCGCCGGGTTCTTACCGATAAACACGCCACCCAACTTACCCACACCGACCCCGCCGGATTAACCCAAACACACGCCGCTCAACAGAATATTCAAACCCTACTCATGCTGCCCCTCATTTTTCAAGAGCGCGTTATTGGGTTGGTCGATAGCATGGATCGACGCAGTGAGCGCGTTTTTTCAGCCAAAGAAATGGCAATGGCCAAACTGCTCGTTACCCACGCTGCCATCGCTATTGAAAACGCGCGTCTTCATGCCGAAACCGCGCAGCGAACCCAACAGTTAGCCCTTATCCAACAGCTTGACCGGTCGATTACCGTTAGCCTGCGCATTTCCGATGTTTATTACGCTTTTGCCAGCCACGTGGCCCGTATGCTCAGTTACGACCACATGTCGATCACGCTTTTAGAGAAGGACGAACTGCGCGTTACCTATGTCAATAACAACGCGCTCGATATAACCGCTTTCCCGGTTGGGATGCAGCTGCCGCTTCAATCTTCGGCAGTCGGCTGGGTGATCAACCAACGGCAGCCGCTTTTGCGCCACAACATCGCGCTAGACTCGCACTTTGTTGAAGATGAACAACTGGTTAGAGATCAAATCAAGGCCCAGATGATTATCCCCTTGCGCATCAAAGGACAGATTATCGGTACGTGGAATATCGGCAGCCGTCAAGTTGGCAACTACTCACCCGATGATTTAACCTTGGCCCAAACCGTAGCTGCCCAACTGGCCGTAGCCATTGCTAATGCCCGCTCTTACGAGCAAGCCCGCCAGGAAATTGTCGAGCGCAAGCGGGCCGAGGCCGCTCTGGAGGAAGAGCGTGCTATGCTAGCCCAGCGCGTGGCTGAACAAACCGCCGACTTACGGGCCGCCAATGTTGAACTGGCCAAAATAGCCCGCCTCAAAGATGAATTTTTAGCCAATGTGAGCCATGAACTACGCACCCCACTAACCGCGATATTGGGCCTGTGTGAAATGATGGAGATGGGCATCTACGGCCCGCTCAACGAAAAACAGACACATTCTGTTCACAATATCGAAGAAAGCGGAAACCATTTACTAGATTTAATCAACGATATCTTGGACTTTTCTAAGGTTGAAGCCCACGAACTTGAGCTACAAATCGAGCCGGTTCATATCGATTCCGTTTGTCAGGCCAGCTTAATGCTGGTCAAACAGATGGCCTACAAAAAAGAGCTTAAAGTTTCTCTGGTGTTAGATAGTACCGTCGATACCCTCAACGCCGACGAGCGCCGCTTAAAGCAAATTCTGGTCAACTTGCTAAGCAACGCGGTTAAATTTACGCCATCGGGCGGGTCGGTTGGCCTGGAAGTGCGTAAAAACCCCGAGCGAGAACAGATCGATTTTATCGTCTGGGATACGGGTATCGGGATTGCCCCCGAATATCAGCAGCAACTGTTTCAACCGTTTATGCAGCTCGATAACCGGCTGTCGAGGCAGCACTCAGGCACCGGCCTGGGCTTGTCGTTGGTACACCGGCTGGCTCAACTTCATCAGGGAGAAGTAACCTTAGAAAGCGAAGTCGGGCAGGGCAGCCGGTTTGTGGTATCGCTGCCGCAGCAAAGCCCGCTTGGCTCTGACTATGTCAGCCGAGATACACTGCCGCTGGAAAAAATATGGGCCTCGTCCCCACCGCCCCACCCCGAGGAAACCCCTTCCGGCCCCCTCATTTTATTAGCCGAAGATGATCCCAAGGTTTCCGCTTTAATGGTCGATTTCCTGAGCCGGCAAGGTTACCGGCTTGTAGTGGCTCACAACGGTCACGAAGCATTAGCCAAGGCCAGCAGCGAGCATCCCGCTCTTATTTTGATGGATATTCAAATGCCCGAACTGGATGGACTAACCGCCATTCGCCGCGCCAGGGAAATACCCGAGTTACGCGCTATCCCCATCGTTGCCCTCACCGCCCGGGCCATGGCCAACGATCGCGAGAAGTGTCTTGAAGCCGGAGCCACCGATTACCTCAGTAAGCCGGTGAGTTTGGCTGAACTAATCAACATGCTCAAAGTTCAATTGGCTGCTTCTCGCAAAGTGATCGATGACTAAAGACAGCAATCGAATAACCTACCTATCTTGGCGAGCAGCAAGGGCTAACACTCCCTTTGCACATTTTTAGAAACCAGGGTTTTAATACTGCATTGATACTCTGGTAGCACAACATTAAACTGTGGAGGCGTGAGAACGACAGAAGATCGACAAAATAATCGACAGAATTTACAAGATTATCACGATTTTATCTGTTATAATTCGGTAAATCTTGTTAATTCTGTCTAAATTTTCTCCACCACGATTTAGTGCAGAGCTAGCGGTACTCTTCTGCGGCCAAAAGTGCTCTTTTTAACGCTAAAAACCCTGGTTTCTTACTCTCTTATTACCATTTACCCATTACCTCAACCCCATTACGGCCCCCAACTTATCCGCTCCGTTGTCCAATCGCGATCACCGGTCCCCCACGGACTGGGGTTGGTATTAATCTTAGAAAGATCGAGCAATTCAACCGGCTCGCCGCCGCTGCGCGGTACGGCCCAAATTCCCCACGTTCCGGCTCGATCCGAGACAAAAGCCACCCAGTTGCCGTCCGGTGACACGGTCGGTAAGCCATCCTGGAAAAATTCGGCATTCGATAGATTGGTCAAGTTGCTGCCGTCTAAATCAACCGAGTAGGCCTCCCAGTTTTGATCGATATTACCGGCTGAGAAAAAGACCTGAAAGCCATCGGTATCACTGGGGCGGCCGTTGCCCAGAGCCAGCAGTTGGCGCGAACCGACTCCCCCCTGCCACAGATTCGAGGCTCCACTGACCACATAAATACCATCATCCCCTTCAAAACTGAAGAAGGCAATCCGATCATCGTCGGTCCAGACCGGCGCTTCACCCACAGCTACTTTTCCATATGTGAGCACATCATGACATTTTTGATCCGGCTCAAATTTAGGCAGTTGCATCGAACACGGGCTAAACACGTGCGGTAGCGGATTGCCGGTAATCGGGTCCGTTAACGCCTTCGGGTTAGAGTAGGCATAGCGGTTGCCGTCGGGATGCCAGAAGGGGTAGCCGTCTTCCGGCACGTCGTTCACTATGCCCAACCAGCTGTAATTAACGTCGATCAGCCCCAACCCTTCCCCCAAACTGTTGTCTTGATTGTTGACCAGCAGTTGCCCGCTGTTCGAGAAGTTGGGCTGGCGTGCCCGCGTCTGCACCGTAAACGGTTCACCGCCCGGCACTTCAAAAACCCACACATCATAATGCCCGGCCCCATCGTCAACCGAGAACGCAATCCGCCCCGACATTTCAGCCGGAGGTGGCACGGGCGTTGGCTCCTCGGTGGGTTGCGCTTCAGCAGCCGGTTCTGTGTCTGTTACCTCAACCTCGGTCGCTGTATCGGTCTCCGTGTTTTCTTCTTCATTGGTGTTACTCTCTTCATCATCTTCAGTAACATCTTCATCTTCATTGGTCTCGCTCTCTGCCTCCGCCGTAGGTGTTGCTATCGGCGATGAGGCGATCGACTCCTCGGTAGCCTCATCATCGACCTCATCAGCTTCGGTTGTTGGTTCCGTTGTAGGTTCCTCAGCATCAGAATCATCTTCTAATTCTTCCGGTGTTGCCGTTGGTGTGGCGGTCGGTTCGGTTGGAGCCGGTGTCGGCGTATCGGCCGGCAGCGAGGTAGCGGTGGCGGTCGTAAACACTGCCAGTTCAAACGTAGCCGTTGGCGTGGGTTGCGTAAAAGAGAGCAGACTGCTTTCGCAAGCCTGTAAACTTAGGCTCAAAACAAGAATACCACAAGTAATGAACAACTTTGATTGCATGGTTTAACCTCTAAAAGCATTTTCTCACAGTGGCGCGTGTAACAGTAACCAGCTTACGTGTGCCCTACGCGACTCGGAGATGATTATCCTTTAAGATCGTAAATACAATAACTTCCGCATTTGCGTTTAGGTAATTGGTAAGTGGTTATTCAATCTCTAGTCTCCAATTACCAGTTACCAATTACAAATTACCCGACAGAATGAGGTAGGTCAATTAATTCTCATTCCTAAATAACCTTAAAATTTGCGATCTTCTAACTAAATTTATACTATCTTCATACGTAAAACTAAGTCTATCAAAGTACGCTAGGGCAGCGTAAATTAACAACTTGTAGCCTTTTTCCCTTCCCCCACCCTTACAATTTCAAACATTCACTACTACTCTACCCTAAGGCAGTGTAAATCAGAGTGAGAGGTATTCATGAAACGAGTGAAGCCCCTTTGGCTTTCCCTGTACGTCTCTGTTGTTCTCGCCTGCATGTGGCTTGTGACCATCGCGACCGCCAAGCCGGTGCTGGCCTATTCTCCTCCCCAATTAAATAAAGCAGCCTCCATTTGCGAGGCATTTAAGCAGACCAAAGATGACTTTGAAATGATGAGTCGCATCCGCAGCCAGCACCCAACGGTTTTTTCGGATGAAACCTATAAGGTCGCTGCTTTCGATTACCTCAACCAGGCCGATGCCTGTTATCACGCCACCCTGTCTGCGCTGCAAAGCACCGCTGATTATACCGAAACCGTGGCGATTGACCACGGCCCGCTGATTCCGCCCGACCACCCCGAACCCGCTGTTGGGCCGCGTTTCAGTACCAAAAACGGCTTCAAGTGGGGTGCAGGCAGCCCCTTTGTCGGCGGCCAGGATGCCACCGGCCCCGGTATCCCCGGCGGGCTGGTCACTTATAGCTTTATGCCCGCCAACGTCTACCATTATGGAGGCAGCAACCAGGGGCCTAAAAATATCCCCATCGAAAATCTAACCGGCTTTGATTCCTGCTTTTACGACGAAATCGACAACGCCTTTGCCGCCTGGTCGGCTGTCTCAGATATTCAATTTGCCAAAGTAACCGAAGTCGGCCAGATCAACGGTAACGAAGTTGCCACCGCCGCCGCCGTCATCGGCAATATTCGCATCGGTGCCTACAACATCGACGGCAGCTACGGCGTTTTGGCCCAGGCTTACTACCCGCCCTACAACGGAGCCGAAACAACCTCAACCGTATCGGGCGATATCACCCTCGACGCCAGCGAAACCTGGGGCTGCACCCCGGATCAGGGCATCGATATCGGCATCATTGTGACCCACGAAATCGGTCACGCCATCGGCTTTAGCCACCAAACGTCCGACCGGCTGGCGATTATGAACCCCTACTACAACCCCAGCGGCGCTCCCAAACTGCTTCAAGACGATATCACCGGCGCACAGACCGTTTACTCGGCCAACGGAGCGCCGGGACTGCTGGTCACCCAACCGCCACTGGCTCAAGCTGTTCTGCCCGGCGGCCTGGTCGACTATACCCTGGTCGTTGAAAATCCGGGGATGAGCGATATTAGCGGAGCGACCATCACCAACCCCGTCCCGGATGATACCACCTACGTGTCCAACTCGGCCAACAGCGGCGGAACTTTAAACAACGGCTCCGTCACCTGGAGCAACGTCTCTGTTCCGGCCCAGAGCAGCGTCACCCGCTCCTTTCAGGTTCGTTTAGCCAACAGCGTTCGCCCCGGCGATACGCTGGTCAACACCGCCTTCGCCAATCCCGGCCAACAGCCCGGCGGCGATTACACCCTCAAAACAGGTGTCGATGCCGCTACCTGCGGCTTTAGTGACAATTTCGATGCAAGCTCTACTTTGGGTGCTTACTGGACCACCTACACCACTAACAACGGCCGCATCCGCGTCGCCAACAACAGTAACTTTACCCACTCCGGTAGTCGCAGCATTTGGCTGGATACCGATGTCAACCTGGGGGCGATTAACTCGCACGCCGCCATTGTGCTGAATGCCGATTTAACCAACCGCACCGGCGTTGTCTTCGATTTCTGGTGGCGCAATGACGGCGATGAACTGCATGCGGACGACGGCGTTTTCCTGAGCGACGACAACGGTGCCACGTGGGTTAAGGTCTACGCCTTTAACCGCGATTACCTGGGCACATACCACAACACCACCATTGATATTGATGCCGAAGCCGTCGCCCACAACCTTTCGCTCAACCATCAGTTCAAGATCAAGCTGCAGGGCTACGATAATTACGCCTTTAACGGCGACGGCTACGCCATCGATGATGTCTCGCTGACGTGTGATGCCGCCACCCCCGACTTATCGATTACAAAAACCGCCACCACCGCCACCCCGCTCATCGAACCCGGCGACGCCATCACCTACACCATTGTTATCGCCAACAACGGCAACGGCGACGCCCACAACGTTGCGGTTTACGATGACTTACCAACCTACATCACCGGCGCTCACCTCGATGAAACCGTCTTGGTCAGAGCTTTTGACCAGGTAACCTACACCCTGCACACCACCCTGGGCAGCGGTGCGCCGTTCGACAGCGTGATCACCAACACCGCCCATTTTAACCACAGCTCCGGCAGCGGCCAGGCCAGCGCCACGGTCAGCACCGCCGCCGACACCAGCCCGCCACAATTTTTAGTCAACGATCCCGCCACCGGATCGCCTTTGATCACACCCACATTGGGTATTACCGTTTACAGCAGCTATCCCAACTTCGAATGGCATCCGGCCACCGATAATGATCGGGTTGCCCACTATGTGGTCAAGCTCAGTAGTGTCGACCCGCTTACCCAGGCGGCGACGGTCTATCACATTGCCCCGCAAGCCGGCCTTGAGTCGACCGCTGCCCTGCCGCGCGGCCCGTACACATGGACGGTTCAGGCCTACGACCCGGCCGGCAACGTGGCTGAAGTCAGCCCGGCCCAATCCTTTATTCTGGCCGACCCGGCCGATGCGCCCCCCGGCGATGATGTAACCGACTTACCCGGCGATAAAAACAACGACACGGCTCGCCACTACTTCCTACCGATCCTGATCGCTCGGTAAGCCATAGCAGCAGCAAAGCAAGCTTTGTCAATCCCCACCAAACCAACCGGAGCGACAAAGCTTGCTTTGTCAACCACACGGCAACAACAAAGTAAGTTTTGTCGCTCCCGCTAAAACCTACTCCGAGTCACGTAACCACCGTTCCAGCAAAAAGAAAAAGGTATACGGATCAACCACCGTATAGTTGGGCTTAAGCACCGTGCCGTCATCGCTTACAATATGGCCTTCCTCTTGATGCACTTGCAGCCGATCACGCGTTGCCCACAGCAGCGACGGCGACTGAAACGCAGCCCGTATTGCCAAAAAGGGCGGTCGCTTTTCTTGCACAACCATGCGCTTATAAACCGTATGGATCGTATCGGCGGCGATGTCGGGCGTGCCGAACAATGTTTCAGACGGCAGTGCGGTGAGGGGTGTGCCCCATTGCAGCCGGGGCCATGGATTATCGGTTTGGTAATCGGGCGATAGAATGCCGTTGGGTGCGATAAAGGTAAAGACATTGAGCCGCCGCTGCGACATCTGCGCCCCGTTGCCGTTGAGCAAGAAGCCTTGCACATCATAGCCGTATTCGCTGTAAAAGTGGCGCGTTCGCCACAGCCAGCGCACATATTGCAGATCAGACAGCCCGTCGGGATTGGTGTAGCCGGCCCCGGTGTTGGCCCCCACAAAATAATCCTGATCACTTTGCGTAGCGTACAGGTAGGTCATAATCGCCGGTATATCTTCAACCAAAGCCGGATTGAACCCCCAGGCCAGTGGTACTTGCCCCCGGCGGGCATCGAGCCAGGGCTGCTCGGCGTAGTTGGCCAGCAGCACCTCTACCGGATGGGCCAGATCATAATCACCCGCGTAAAACATGACAAAAGTTCGATCGGCCACCACCTGCCCCTCGTTGGTCAGATAGCCGGCGGCGATGAGGTCGGCTTCGTTGGGCGGGCTGGGGTGAGGCCGTGGGGCGGGCGGTGGCCCAAACTTGTGGACGGATACGTTGGCCATGGCTACCCCAAAGACATCGCCCGCGCCGCCTTGCAGATAGCCACCGTGCTGGGCAAACAGCCAGGTGCTTTCCCACTCGCCGCCGGTTGGGTGATGCGCCCCGCCCACGCTGCTGGAATATTTTTCATACCAGGGGATGAACCCCCAGACCTTGATCAAGCCGCCGGCCTGCGCCTCCGCGGCCTCGACCAGCGTGGTTAGCGTGGCCGCATCCGTGCCGAGCGGTTGGCCGGGGTCATCATTGGGCAGCTCATCGGCCCAGGGCGATAGATCAAAGGCAAAGCCGCGCTGCTGAACCACATAATCACGCTCAAGCGCATAGACTCCGCCGCGCGTGAGCTTTTTAGCTTGATAGCGCACCGCCGGCCAGCCGTCGAGCAGGTAAGCCAGGAACTGGGCATTGGCCCGCCCTGTATCAAGATACTGTTCTTTGGCCCATAGATAGGCATCGGCTTTGGGCGATCCGGTCGAGGGGGTATCGCTGTCGGGCAGCGTGGCTGCGCCCGCCTGAAAACGATCGACCAGCGACTGTTTAACCGGCAAATAGGCTTCTACCTCGGCCTCAAGGGTGCTGCCGGCGCGCAGAACCGCCACATCATCAACCCCGGCAATGGTGGTGGCTACGTTGAGGGTGGCCGGTACGGCCTCGTCCCACAACACCAGCCCGTTAACATCCCCGGCAAAGGTCGCCAGCAGCTCATCCAGGCTGTTGATGGTGACGATCTCGGTGTCGGCCAGCCAGCCGTAGGGTTGTCCGGCCTCTTGATACGTCTCCAACCAAAAGGCATCGACCCCCGGCTTACCGTTACGGGCGTGATCATGGTTGAGATACAGTCGGGGTTGATCGCGATTGACGATGCCTTGCAGAGTCGTTACCAAAATAAGCGTATCGTAATCGCGCAGCAGGTCGGTATAGCTTTTGCCATCCGGCGGCGGCGTATCGGCATCGCACTGATCCGGCGTGCCGGTCACCTCGCGGCAATGTTCGGTATGGTTGAGATGGTAGGAACTGACATCAAAGGTATAAAGACGGGGCGGCGCGGTGGGTGTGGGCTGGCATGCCGCCAGCAGCACCAGCAGCACCACCAGCCAAGCCGTGGCCCGGCCAGGGTGGAGGGTGCAACGGCAGATGGCGGGCAGCGATGGGTTCAGATTATGGGGAAATGGTTTAGCAGCATTCATCAGCCGGTGTTGATGTCCTGACTTTGGTCATGATTTTGCTGCGTTACGCTATATCATCTTGCCAAAATTCGCAATAATCGCTGTGCGAATTTGTCTGAGGTCACTTACCTTACGCAGAGACAGATTTGACAAGAGACAAAAATCAGGAATAGGATGTTGTACAAAACGAAGCAGGAA
>JAGRBY010000590.1 GCA_020433835.1 Anaerolineae bacterium
GCATTTGTGACCGGATGCATACATCCTGGAAATGATTATACCGTAATTTAGGATAATCTTCTATAGATAAAAGAGATTGGTTCAGTTTGCGCTATCTGGTGGAGAAAGCAGCTTAAATGGGCAAACTACTTTGGTAGTCTAGGGGAAGGTGGGGGGAATGGAACTATTTATAGGTAATAAGAAGCAATTGAGCTTATTTTTGAGGATAAAGACGTTAATATATTTCAAGCTGGGCTAAGTCGACCACAGCGCCTACTTGTTGCAAGAAATCCATCCCGATAATTCCTTGTATATCAAAACCGTAATCCATTGCCCCCACTTCAATCTCAAAATTCTTGATTTCGAGGGCTCCTATGGATAAGCTATCGACCTGTTTCGTAAATACAAATTCTGTGCCGCCGACACCCCGAATACGATGGACAAAATCATCCGTTTCTAATTTTAGATCGACTTCTAAAACTTTATCCGCTGAAAAAACGGTTCCAACGGAACCGGTGTCAACCAATACATGCTCGATTGTGAGTCTTTGCTGACGATAAGATAAGTGAGCCGTTATATAAGGCAATCCTTCTACTAAATTGATCTTCATTGAAGACCACGTACCCCTAACCAGCGTCGTTCCGTAATATCCAGCTCTTTTCGGTCGGTATGGAAGACATATAACTCGCGCTCAGGGGCATCGTGATGTAATTTCATATAACCCTTCATTGCCGACACGGAATCAGGATATTTCCCCACGACAGAGATTTCATCGAGGATACGTTTATTCTTTTCTGAGTGGGCTTTGATCGCTTCAATCATAAGCCACTGCTGTGGGTAATGTTTTCGAATTTCAGGCCATTTCATCCTGTAGTCTCCCTACTGAACAGACGATACCCTTATTCTACCACAATTTTACGCTTTTTTTGAGTACGTAGAACCAAAAGCGCCGCCCGGATAATATCCAATACAATAATTTCACCCGGTGACATAAATCACCTGGGCCGTATTCAAGTTTTCGCGGCGGCGATATTCATTGTGGCTGCGTTCAACGGCATGCCGACTGAATAAATCAATCTTGCGTTGAAAGAGTTGGTTTAATTCTTCTTTCATCTGGACGTGATCAAATAAACTCCAATCCGCTTCCGGCATAAAGGTAACGAGCACATCGACATCGCTGTCCGGTCCGAAATCAGGCCGCAAGACCGAGCCAAACAAGGCTAACTCTTTAATTTGCCAGCGTTGGCAAAAATCAGCTATTTTTTGATTGGGTAAGGCGATATTTTCTAGGATGGTTGGCATTTGTCACAATTAGTGGTCTTTCTCTATCTACCTGATCTTTAGGTTTGTATAATTCAATTTTTGCGCCGGGTATAATATTTGTCGAACTCTTTAATGATTTCGGTACTATAAAATGTTTTATTAGTACCTTTTTTCTCGATTGCATCAAGGTAGCGAACCTTACAGAATTTATCACCATATTTATTATGATCTTCAAGCTTTCGTTTTATGGCATAAAAGTCTTTGTTTACTTTGAAATCACTATATTTATCTCGTAATTTCTGAGTCAAATCTAAATATGACAGCGGATATTTATTTATAATGATATTTTCTTCAGATACTTTAACTTCTGGGGCATCCTCTCTATTCGTGTATCTTACTTCAAGAGCAGGTGAATCAGTTGAAGATTTCACAAATTCTGTTTTTATTTGTAAGGTGATATTATAAGATTTTTCCTCATCGGAGGGATATAAAGTTTCTACTTTTCGAAAATAATCCAGCATTCGGGCTATTTCTTTCTCTTGACTGTGTATTGAAAAGCTATCTATATCAACCGGATGAAAAAAAGATATCGGCATAAGATAGAAGTTGTACTGAGATAAATCCCATCCAAACCATTCATTAATAGCTGTAATGTAATTTTTTAAGCTAGCTGTCCCTATTTCTTGCACTTTCTTACCAAAATCTGAACCTTTGTTGAAATAATGGATAGCATTATCTCGTATTTCTATAAGTAACTCAATATTTTTACTACAGCGGTCATCAATTTGCTTTTGGTCAACCAATGTTTTAATAGCGTTATTTATATCGATTGTGAGAGAGTTACCTGAACGATTCTTTTTTACTTCCCCACTCTTTCGGTCAATAACTTGTATGGAACTCATCACGTTATTGTTATCTAATAGAATTTTAGATTTGAGTAGTAACTCCCAAGCATTAACTAATAGTATTGAGAATGTTTCTTCTCGATATTTAAAGTCAGGTTTATTATATATTTCAATTGCCGAAATACACGCAGCGACAGATTTTTGGATAATAGATTGTACTTTACCTTTAATTCGAGCTTTCGGTGTTTTGAATCCGATTATCTTTCGACAAGTTTCTCCGTTACTATTTTTGTAGAGGTAGTGAGGTGGATTCTTTCCATTATCTTGAAAAATAAATCCTTCATTGCGTAATTCCCTGACTAAAGCTGCTGGTTGATCACTAATTCCTTTTAACTCAGTGATTGTAGCCTCGCGTTCATAAGTCAATATCAAAAATGCAAGTTTTTTCGAACATTTGCTTGGAAAATTATGAATGGAGAGAACTTCATCAGTGATAGAAGGGTTTTCTGGTAAGTTGAATTGAGTAATGCAATCTTGCACTGTTTGTTTTCTGTTTTTAACTTTATCAGACATGTTACGGTTCCTTTGCGAAAACTCCGTTGTATTAGCAAACTAAGTTTATTGCATAACTTTCTCGCACATTCTTATCACTTTAAAATAAGTTGTAAAACAACGTATCATCGCAACTTATCAATACCTCAATCATACCATCCTTTTTTTCAAAAAGGCCATCCTCAACTGCAAAATTTTGTTACACAAGCGAACAATCGTCGCAGCATAACCTTAAAAATCTTCTTCCAAACAAAAAAGCCGACAGCTACCAGCCATCGGCAATCAACTTTCTCCTTTTTATCGCAACTATCCTCACGCAGCGGCAATCATACCCACCCTAACACCAACTTGCCCCTAAAGCTATCGGCTAACTGCCAATGGCTAACGGCTTCCCCCACTTTACCCCTCTTCCACAACCTTAGCCGCCTTCTTGACAACCTTATAGCCCCAATTCTCCAAATCGCGGGTGATCGTATAGTTAAACCGCCGCGAAATGAGGAATGTCCCGGCGGCGCGGAGAGAATAGAGCATTTTTTGGGCCAGAGCGTAGCCGATGGCGTTACTTTGCTTGCGGCGGGTGAGACCGGCTTGATAAATGGCCTGTTTGGCTTTGATCGCGTCGCGCAGTTGGATGACGTCGGGTAAATGGGGGATGGCGAGCCGTGAGGCTTCGGGCCGGCTCAATTCTTGCTCGATGTAGGTGCTGAGTAGGGTTAATCGCTCGGCGCGGGTGCGCGGCCAGAGAAGATGGCGTGTGGTTTGCTTCATATCAAAGCCCCAGTCCACCAGGCGGCTGGGTGTGTCCAAAAACCGGGCGCGTAGGCAATAGTAGATGTCTTCGATAACTTTTTTGGTCTGTTGGTCGAGTAGTTTGAGCGATTCGGAGGCGATGGTGCGTTGGGCCTCGCCTTGCTGCCGTCCCTGGTGGTAAGGCGGGCATTGGGCCAGCAGGGCGATTAATTCGGGCGTATAAGGCGATTGTTCGGCCACAGGCAGGCTTTGATCGTAATTTACAAAGGCTTCGGCCAGCCAACGCACCTTCTCGCGTTCTTTACAGTCGGGTAGTTCCACGTGATAGGGACTATTGGCGTCGAGGATGCAGCGGTACATAGGAAGCTCCTTGGTGGGTGGAATGTGGTTGGATATTGGTAAATGGTAAATGGTAATTGGTTATTAAAGCTTAGGTTTGTGCTGACATTTCAAAGTAATGTCATTTCGACGAGCTTGCGAGGAGAAATCCCCCCCGAACGTTGATGACAATTGATCGTTGGTGGGGATTTCTCGCTCCTTCGTCGCTCGAAATGACATTGTTCGATGGATCTTCGTCAAATATCAACAATAACCTCATAGCTAATTACCAATGTCCATTTACCTCTAACAGGCAACGTTTGTCAGGTTACGTGAACCAAAATTAAGCCACTGATCATATTTAGTATATCGCCTCTTAAGAAATATGTCTACCGCTGCGCTTTTTTTCCGTTTATAAGGCATCTAACCGGATTTTTTGATAGAAAACCCGTAAATACAAGCGATTTTTTCGCGTAGATAGTAGTTATTGCCGGTGAATGGCTAAAATTTATGGAAATTTGACTATTCTTGCAGAAGAATGGTCGATATTTATGGGAAATCGACCATTCTTGTAGGCGAACGGTCGATATTTATCGGGAAACGACCATTCTTGCAGAAGAATGGTCGATATTTGAGCGAAATTGAGCATTTTTGCAGAGGAATGGTTAATATTTGAGCGAAAATGACCGTTCTTGTAGAGGAACGGTCAATATTTATGGGCAACCGACTGTTCTTGTAGAGAAATGATCGTGTGCAGCAGGATTTTGTATTTTTAGGGAAGGCTTAACCCTTATTTCCTCGTATCTATTCAGCAGGTAAGGTGACTGGCACTTATTGGGCGTAAATCAAGCCTGAATATCCAAAATCAACCTTGCATTTTGAGACAAAGTGTCAGTCACCTGAGCAGTTACATTTTCTCAATAGTTGACCCTCTATCTTTTTTGAGAACTAATTATAAAG
>JAGRBY010000591.1 GCA_020433835.1 Anaerolineae bacterium
CGCCGCCGAGATGTTATATCGGCAAGCCATTCAACTCGCCAGCCAGCAGCACGATCAGCATACGCCGGGCGTTAGCTTTGCTTATGATGGGTTGGGGCAAATATACTCGGAGTGGAATCGATTAGATGAAGCTGCCGAATATCTGGAACGGGCCATAAAACTCAGCGATGTTGGAGGATTAGAAGTCGGCTCGGTACTGGACCGGCTGCATTTGGCTTTGGTGCTACAGTATCAGGGCAAGACTCAGCAGGCCGGTAAATTGCTGTCGGAAGCTGAAAAGATTTTGCCCAAGGTAACCCATCCCTTTGCCGAACATGTTTTAGCTCCGCTTAAAATCCGGCTGTTACTGGCCCAAAATCGATTGATTGAGGTTGTTCAATGCGGGGAGAAGCTTGAGGAAGAGCAGTCGCGTGATGATCCCTTAATCATTGCCGAAACCACGTGGGCGGCATTAGCCCGCGTGCGTCTGGTTCAGGCGCGGCTGCATCCGCAGCACGAGCATCTAAATGAGGCTTTCGAGCTTTTGGCGAAGCTGGTGCAGCAGGCTAAGGCGATGGGGCGGCTGTCGTATCTTATCGAAGGTTTGGTTCTGCAAGCGATGGCTTACCAAATGCGTGGCGATGCCGGTCTGGCCACCACCGTTTTGGAAGAGGCCTTACATTTAGGCCAACCCGAAGGTTTCTTCCGCATTTTTGTCAACGAAGGCCAGCCGATGGCCGAATTGTTCCATGAACTTTTATTGCAACAGTCTCCTCACACGGCATACATAAAAAGTTTATTGGCGGCTATCCAGCACGAAGCCGCAGAAAAGAAATCGGCTCCACTGTCGGTTTCTCCAGCTATCCCTTCAGAGTCGTTGATCGAGCCGTTGAGCGACCGCGAAATGGAGGTGCTGCGTCTGGTAGCAGCCGGTTCTTCCAACAGTCAAATTGCCAACTCGCTCATCATCGCGCAAGGCACAGTCAAGAAGCATTTAAGCAACATCTTCGGTAAGCTCAACGCCGAAAGTCGCACCCAAGCCGTGGCGCACGCCAGAGAGCTGGGGCTGCTAGAGTAGCGTTCGGCTTATCTGCTGGGTTCATAAACAATAAACCTGGCAATACCTCTTTTGGTTCCCGACAGTCGTCCCGTTTCGTGATAAAGTAGATAGGTAGCATATGGATACTACCATTTTAAAAACGGAGGCGAAATCGATGTCGATGTCTTATAAAATCCGCATTAAAGGCCATCTCGATGATCGTTGGGCCGATTGGTTCGGCGACCTGAAGCTGACGCAGCAGCCCGACGGCACAACTGTGCTATCGGGGCCGGTAGTCGATCAGGCAGCGTTGTACGGAGTTTTGACGAAAATTCATAATTTGGGGATGCCGTTGTTGGAGCTTTATCAGCTTGCGGATGAAGCCCAAGTAAACTAAGAATAAAAGTTGGAGCGTCAAAGTTTACTTTGACCTTAGCCTAGATAACAAAGCAAGCTTTGTTGCTCCTTTTGGTCCTACGAGCCGGAGTTGGCGAAGACGGGGGCGAGGAGGTTGTCGACCGGAACGTAATCGTCGGTGAGGAGAAGCGGGGGACGTTCTTGAAGATAGTCTGTCACTTCGGTGGGGGTAAGGAAGGTTTGCGCTAGAGATGATTCCTTGATGAGGGTATCGAGCGGATTTTGGGTGGCTAAAATTACGTAGGTTTGGCGGCTCACCCTGCCTAATTCATCGACAGTGGCGGCGACATAAACATGAGCAAACGTCTGCTGCATAGTGTTGACATAAGCACGCAAAAAATCGCCCTTTTTGCCGTCAATAATGTTGACCATATAGATGCCATCTGGCTTCAAATGCTCCGCAATCAGCGCGTTGAACTCTAATGTAGTTAGATGATACGGCACCGAAAAATCGTTGAAGGCATCGCCGACGATTAAATCGTACTGGGTTGACGGTGGTAGGTTGGTGATAAAATGACGGGCATCTTCATTATAGCTAGTGATGGTGGTATCAGCCGGTAGCCCCAAATGCTCGTAAGCCGTATCGGTTACGCCGGGATCGATTTCGATGACGTCGATTTGGCTGCCGGGATGGACAACCTCGATGTAGTGGGGAAACGTATAGCCACCCCCACCAATAAACAGCGCCGATACTGGCATACTCTCGGGAAAGAGCGTATTCAGTACATCGGCATAAATTTGCTCATAGCCGTAGCGAAGATTCGTTGGATCGGTCAGATCGACATAGCTGTGGACCAGACGGTCGAGCGTGAGGATGCGTAGGTTCTCATTCTCGTCATCGAGTCGAACTTTGATGCAGAAGTAATTAGTTTCGCGTAGGCATTGACTGTTGAGCCAACCTTGCTGCCAGGCCACTCCCGTGAGGGCTAGAAAGGTGAGAAAAATCCCTCCGTAGATGTATCGCTCGCGCCCTCGTCCGCTCAAGCTAATGATCAAGCCGATGAGTAGCAGCGCCCCGGCCACGCCCCACACCAACTGGCGCGTTCCAAATGTACTAATCAGAAAAAAGCCGGTAGCAAATGTCCCGGCGATGCTGCCTAGCGCTCCGGCAGCGTAAATCTTGCCGACGATATCGCCGGTTTGGCTGAGATCGCTGAGGGTCAGCTTAACCACAATGGGACTAATTGTACCGAGGATTGTGGCCGGGAGCAGAAAGACCGCCGTAAATATTAAAACTACGCCGGCGATAATTGGCAGGTTCAGTGTCTGGAGTGCCCCCACCCAGCTTATCGATGCTAAAATGCTGGCGCTGCCCACAGCCGATAGCGTAAAAAACAAGGCCAGCACGTTGCGGCTGGCGCGCCGGTCGGCAATTTTACCGCCCAGATAATTCCCCAGGCTTATCCCGGCTAGCACCACACCGATGATACTTGTCCACGTGTAGAGACTAACACCCACGATAGGTGCCATCATCCGTCCGGCGATCAATTCAATCACCATAATGCAAAAATTGGAGAGAAAGACTATGATGATAGCCCAAAGCGGCGATAAGCGGTCGGCTGTGTATGATGGTTGCATGGGCAGCGATTATAGCCGAAAGCGTGAAATCATGCTACTGCTTAATGACCCTTCTCCGTAGTTTTTGCGGAGAGTTGCGTGTTTTTGCGTGGTTATCCACAAGATTATGTCTGCCGAAAATGGCGGTTTCTACGCTTCACATTTGCAATGGAGTGCGCATATACTAAAGGTATTGGATATAAAGGGTATTCCCTAACAAGACCGTAGTCAATAAAACACAAAAGGAGTTTGTGATGACAACAACTTTGATTTCAAAAGAGGGATTTAGCAGCCTTGAAGAAGTAACTGATTGGATCAATAATCTCTCTGGAAAAACGTGGAATAAAAATCCAAATTTCAAAATCGAACACGTTATCCAGTTTCAACTGGTTGAAAAAAATGGTACATACGGTGCCATTTTACTAGCCCAGGTAGAGCGACGTCAATCCATGAGTTCGATGGTGATGTCCATGCGTCAGGATCTTAACCTTGTCAATGGGGGAGAATGATACGCTGCATGTAACGAAGACGATATCCTTATTGGCCGATAATTTTAACCATGCGCACGAAATTTACGAATGGCTTCGTAATCTTATCGGCCGACCCGCCCCTAATGCGCAGAATTATTTTATTGAGAATGTTGTTGATATTCAGTTAGATATTACCGTTAATCGCTACAAGGTTAGAGTTTGGGCAGAAATCAAGGAAAGAAACGCGCTTCCTTCCTGAGAACCCAAAGTGGTCGCTTAATACGAAATGTAATATTTGCGTGTTATAATGATTTGTATTATTTAAGGCCACTTTTTGGGAGGAAAAGAGAGACTTTATCGGTTAAGGTCTCTCTTTTTTTGGAATGGTCTTGGCATTAACAAAAAAGCTCCGGTTTTTACCGGAGCTTTTTTGTTTCTTTCGAAATAAGTTTACGATGCTGCGATGTTGATTTTTCGAGCTTTGGCCGGGCCTGCTTTCGGCAAATTGATCTGCAGAACGCCGTTTTTGATTGAGGCCGTAATGTTGTCGCTATCGATGCCGTCTGAGAGGGTGAAATTGCGTTCGTAGTCACCCACTTCATATTCGGCGTAGGCCAGGTTGTAGTTGTCGGGGTTTCGCGTTTCAACTGTGCCGCGAATGCTTAACACGTTCTTTTCAAGGGTAATATCAAGCGTATCGTGATCGACGCCGGGCATATCGGCTACCAGAACTAAGGCTTCGTCTGTTTCGTAAATATCGGCTCGGGGAACGTAAGCTCGACCCGGTCGGGTGCGTTCTGTGCCTTCTGCAACTTGAACTTCTTGTTTTTCAACATCTTGCGTTTGTAGTGTGTTTGTTTCGTTTGCCATGATGTGTCCTCCTAGAGTATTTTCTGTAAATCTGTCCATCATTTTCCAGAATGGCTTAAGCTGCTTTGACCGTGATTTTCTTGGGCTTTTCAGCTTCGGCTCGAGGCAGCGAAATGTGCAGTATGCCTTTATCAAAGACCGCTTCTACCTGGTCGGCTTCTACAGCAAAAGGCAATTGGAAAGTACGGGTAAATTTGCCGAAACCACGTTCGCGGCGATGATAGCGAGACCCTTCGCCTAATTCTTCCGGCTGGCGAGAACCTGTTAACTTCAAGGTTTCACCCACTACAGAGATGTCGATATCTTCGGGGTTTACGCCAGGCAATTCG
>JAGRBY010000592.1 GCA_020433835.1 Anaerolineae bacterium
AGAAAAGGCGTTAGAAACAACACTCGCCAGCTTAAAGAAGCGATTTGGCGACGGTGCGATTATGAAGTTGGGCGAGGCCCAACATTTGCAGGTTGATTCTATTCCCACCGGCTCTTTAGCCCTTGATATTGCCTTGGGAATTGGTGGTCTGCCCAAAGGCCGCATTATTGAAATTTATGGCCCGGAAAGTTCCGGTAAAACTACCTTATGCCAGCATATTATTGCCGAGGCTCAAAAAGAAGGTGGTATTGCCGCCTTTGTTGATGTTGAGCATGCGTTAGATCCCGTTTATGCCCAACGCTGCGGCGTTAATATTGAAGATCTCTATGTTTCGCAGCCCGATACCGGTGAGCAAGCATTAGAAATTACGGAAGCGCTTGTTCGCTCTGGGGTTATGTCTGTGGTTGTGGTTGACTCCGTGGCGGCCCTTGTCCCTAGAGCGGAAATAGAAGGGGAAATGGGCGACTCCCACATGGGCTTACAAGCTCGCTTGATGAGCCAGGCCTTACGAAAATTGACCGGTGCTATCAAAACCACCAACACCATTGTTATCTTCACTAACCAACTTCGCCAAAAAATCGGTGTTATGTTTGGTAATCCCGAAACCACAACGGGAGGGATGGCCTTGCGTTTTTATTCCTCGGTACGGTTGGATATTCGGCGTATTCAAGGGATTAAATCTGGGGCCGATGTTACCGGCAACCGAACGCGCGTTACGGTTAAAAAGAACAAAGTAGCCCCTCCCTTCAAAGTAGCTGAATTTGATATTATGTATAACGAAGGCATCTCCAAAGTTGGAGATATTTTGGATATTGCTGTTGAGGAAGATATTGTCGAAAAACGTGGCTCTTTTTATTCCTACGGTGATACCCGTCTAGCACAAGGACGTGAGAATTCCAAACAGTTTTTACAAGAAAACCCGGCTATGGCACTTGAAATAGAAAACAAAGTAAGAGAAAAATTCGGTTTGCCTCTTGTTGACGCCTCAGTTGCCCAACAAGAAGTTGCCGCGCCAGAGAAAGCATAAATCGGACTTATAGATTATTATTTATAAGCAAACTTTTGTAGGTCATAGCACAAGAATTTGAGGAATCAACCAAGCATTACACACTTGGTCAAAAAGCTTAGAATTAGCTGTGGAAATTACACAGATGCTGTTAAGAATCCAGTAGCTTAAAGTTGTGTTTATTGTAGCAGACCGTCTCAATCATTATCATTTATTAATTTAGATCGGGTGCTGCTAGCATAGTCATATAGTGCGTTGTTAGATAACCCTTTATGAAACAATCCTAAGGATGACAATATCTAACCACCAACTACGTATATTTGACTACGTATTTTTAGAGGAGTGGGACCTATTTATTAGGCAAAAAATTATACCGGTTGCCCATGAATAATTTTAACTCACTCTAACTTAATCGGATGATTCTCCGGCTTTCTTGAATCAGTTGGAGATGATTCTAGTATTTGGTTTTTTGGCTATTGGTATCCGTTAAGCGATTGACAGACTAAACGTATCTGTTGATCTGTTTTCATCTAAGCTTACCTTGAATTTGCGAGCTGTGACGTTCTGCGTTACAGCTTTTTTGTTGCCAAAACGCAGCCAAACAATGCATGACATCTTGATAACGAGCGAAAAGGAAAGTATATGGCAAATATTCTATTTATAATCGTAGGTCTTGTAATTGGTCTCGCGGTTGGGGCGGCGGTTGGATACTTCTACCACCGCAATGTTACTGAGAAAACGCTAAAATCTGCTGATGAACGTGCCACTGATATTGTTGAGAAAGCAGAAAATCAAGCTAAAGAGATAGAAGTCCAGGCCAAAGAAGAAGCTCTAAAATTACGAAACGAGGCCGAAAGCGAGATAACACGTAAACGACGGGAAGTAGAAAAAGTTGAAGAAAGGTTACAAAATCGGCAAGAAAATCTCGACAAACGGGTTGATGTTTTAGAAAAAAAGGAGCGTATTCTTAATAAACGACAGGGCCAAATTGATAGAAAAGCCAACCAAATAGAAAAGCTCAATGAGCAGAGGTTGGCCGAATTAGAACGCATCGCTGCGATGACTCGTGACGAAGCCAAAGAAGAACTGCTTAACATGGTAGAAAGCGATGCTCGACAAGATATGGCGCGTATCGTTCGCCAGGTTGAGGCCGATATCAAGCAAGACGCCGACCGCAAAGCCCGCGAAATTATTGTTATGGCTATGCAGCGCGTTGCCTCTGATCAGGTTTCGGAAACTGTGGTTTCGGCGGTGCCCCTGCCCAGCGATGATATGAAAGGCCGGATTATTGGCCGCCAAGGCCGTAATATTCGTGCCTTTGAGAATGCCACCGGCGTGGATGTGATTGTTGATGATACGCCCGAAGCCATCATCTTAAGCGGTTTCGACCCGGTACGCCGTGAAGTAGCCCGTTTGGCCATGAGCCGCCTTATCACCGACGGACGAATTCACCCCGCGCGTATCGAAAAGTTGGTTATCAAAGCCCGCGAAGAGGTTGATCAGGCCATTAAAGAGGCCGGTGAGCAGGCTATTTACGATGCGGGTGTGCGGCGGCTCCATCCGGAAATCATCAAGCTATTGGGTCGACTTCAGTTTAGAACCAGTTACGGCCAAAACCAGCGTGAACATGCGGTTGAGGCTTCCCGCTTGGCAGTTATCATCGCCAATGAAGTGGGTGCCGACATCGAAATTTGTCGTGAGGGTGCGTTATTGCACGATATCGGCAAATCCGTTGACCACGAGGTAGAAGGGCCGCACGCCATCATTGGAGCCGAGATCGCCAAACGCTACGGTGTAAGCCCGATGGTTGTTAACTGTATTGCCGCGCACCACCATGAAGTTGAGCAGGAGTGCCTGGAAGCGGTCATTGTGGAGGTCGCCGATGCCATTTCCGGTGCCCGGCCCGGGGCACGGCGTGAAAGCCTGGAGAACTACGTCAAGCGGATTAAGGCTCTGGAAGAAGTGGCCCACTCCTTCAAAGGCGTGGAAGAAGCTTTTGCTATTCAGGCCGGTCGCGAAGTACGGATCATCGTTCGGCCCGAAGAGGTCGATGACTATGAAGCCATCAAAATGTCGAAAGATATTGCCCGGCAGGTTGAGGAGAATCTCCAATACCCCGGCCAGATTAAGGTCACGGTTATCCGCGAAACGCGGGCGGTTGATTACGCTAAGTAATATAGCTGCAATTTAACCGAAAACAATTTTGTTTTATCGATCAAAATAAGGCTGAGGCTAAGGCGAAGGCTAAGTAAGAACGTCACATACAGCGAAATTGGCGTTTCTCAGCCTTAGCCTCAGCCTTAGCCTATTGATAAAGTCAATACCTATCCATCACCCTCATCAAACTATCCTTACTCCAGTTTATGCTTGGCCCCATCAAGCGTGTTGCGCAGCAGCATCGCAATGGTCATCGGTCCGACGCCTTTGGGAACAGGCGTGATGGCCGAGGCCACTTCCTTCGCTGCCTCAAAATCAACATCGCCCACCAGGCGATAGCCCTTTGTAGTAGATGTATCTTCAACCGCATTAACCCCCACGTCGATAACCACCGCGCCCGGTTTGATCCAATCACCCTTCACCATCTCGGCCCGGCCCACCGCTGCAATTAAAATATCAGCTTCGCGGACAACCTGAGGCAGGTTTTGGGTGCGCGAGTGGCAGATGGTGAGGGTAGCATTACGATGCAGCAGCAGCATTGCTACCGGCAAGCCAACAATGTTGCTGCGGCCCAGCACCACCGCCCGTTTGCCTTCAATGGCGACGCCGGTGCGGTCGAGTAGTTCGATGCAGCCTTTTGGCGTACAGGGCACAAAGAGCGGGTCTCGTCGTTTCATTGATAGGCGGCCGATGTTGATGGGGTGAAAACCATCAACATCTTTTGCCAAGCTGATAGCGCTTAGAATTTCTTCCTCATCAATGTGATCCGGCAGCGGCAATTGTACTAAAATACCGTGAACATCAGGATTAGCGTTAAGGTCTTGCACAACCTTAAGCAGGTCGGCCTGGTTGATGTCGGCCGGCAGGTCGTGGCTAAAGGAGGTGATGCCTACTTCGGCGCAGGCCTTCTTTTTCATGCGGACATACGTTTGCGAGTCTTTTCGCTCGCCGACCAAAACGGTGGCCAAACCCGGCACTGTATTGTATTGGGCTTGCATCGCTTCAACTTCATCTTTAATTTCACCCCGAATGGTGGCGGCAATCGCTTTACCATCGATAATTTGGGCTGTCATGGCTCAAAACTCCTTGAATGATATCGTTGTTGCGCCCTGAAATTGGAGACAAAACGGTGGCTAATTTTGAGGGCCAGTAGAGTATAACATTGCTGCCCGTTCCGGGCAACGCCTGTTTTAGTTGGTTGGCAGCGTAAAATAGAAGGTGCTGCCCTGGCCGGGGGTACTCTCAACGCCAACATCACCGTTGAGCTTCTCGATGATGCGCCGAACAGTGGCCAGACCCAGGCCATGGCCCTGCACCCCCGACTCATCAAGGCGGGTGAATTCGGTAAAAATTTCGCGTTGGTGTTCTTTGGATAAACCGGGGCCGTTATCTTTAATCCAAAACCGAATAAATTTGGGGGGAGCGTGAGTGTAACCCAAACCTAAAATAGGAGGTGTACCGCCATATTTTAGAGCATTGGTCAGATAGTTCACCCAC
>JAGRBY010000593.1 GCA_020433835.1 Anaerolineae bacterium
ATAAAAAAGCCGTGGGAAGTTGCCACGGCTTTTTTATTTATAATTCAATTTGTCGAATCGTCACTCGATGGTAGAATAGAATTATGTTGAAGAGTTGGCGATTCTGGGTGGGCGCTGTCATTAGCGCCTTTTTTCTTATTATAGCCCTAAGAGGTTTAGATTTAGGGCATGTGTGGCAGGTGGCACGCCACGCCAATTATTGGTGGATTGTGCCGGGTGTTTTTGCGTACTTTATCGGCGTTTGGGCCAGAACATGGCGCTGGCACTATTTGCTTAGACCTATAAAACCGATTTCCCTCAGGTCGATGTGGCCGGTGGTGGTTATTGGGTATATGGGCAACAACGTCTATCCTTTCCGCGCTGGGGAAGTTATTCGGGCTTATGTACTAAAAAGGAAAGAAGATGTAAGCATCAGCGCCAGCATCGCCACCATTTTGGTCGAACGGATCTTTGATGGGTTGGTTATGCTACTTTTCGTTTTTGTAGCTCTGCCAACAGCTCCCGGTCTGCCAAACTGGCTTCGGCAAACCGTTATTTTAGCGAGCCTGGCCTTCTTCGGAGCGCTGCTAGTTTTTCTCATCATGGCAGCGATACCCAAAACGTTCCGAGCGTGGTATCAATGGGGCATTAATCGCTTCGTTCCGGCCAAACTTCAAATCCCTCTGCTCACCTTGGCCGACCGGTTCATGGAAGGTTTAATCAGCCTGCGCAGCCCTAAAGATATTTTTATGATCTTTTTCACTTCGGTGGTCATCTGGCTGCTTGAAACTGTAAAATATTGGTTTGTGATGCACGCTTTTAATTTTACGGTCAGCTTCTTTGCTTTGATGCTCATGAACGGCGTGGTGAACCTGGCAACAACGATACCTTCGGCACCAGGCTATATCGGCACGTTCGATGGCCCAGGCATCGAAATTTTGAAAGTATTTGGAGTGGATGGAACTATTGCAGCCGCTTACACGCTGGTTTTACACGCGGCGTTGTGGCTGCCCATTACACTGCTCGGGGCCTACTATATGATCCACGAGAGTTTAGGCTGGCAAGATTTCGACAAAGCTGTTCATGCTAAGGAAGAAGTTGTTGAAGAGCAGCTTGAGGAACACGAAGACGCCGGCTCAAACTCGGCACAAAACCCTCCCTTCGTCCACCCGTCACCGGAACAAGAAGGACGATAACATAGAAGGCGAAAAGAGATACTTATGAAAGTAGCTATTATCGGGGCCGGTATTGCCGGTCTTTCTGCTGCCTTTGATTTATCGAAGGCAGGACATGATGTCACCATCTTCGAAGCAGCCTCTTACACCGGCGGGTTAGCTGCCGGCTTCAAAGATGAGAACTGGGATTGGCATCTTGAGCATTTTTATCATCACTGGTTTGATACCGATGACGATATTCTCAATCTTATTGCCGAAATTGGACAGCGCGACAAGGTCTTTTTTCCCCGGCCCGTCACATCGCTCTACATTGATGACGAAATTTACCCGTTCGACAGTCCCATTCGGGTACTGACCTTTCCTAAACTTTCGCCCATTGCCAAGGTGCGTTTTGGTTTGGTAGCGGTTTATTTGCGCCTGACAAAAAATTGGCAAGCTTTAGAAAAAGAAACCGCCCACAATTGGGCATTGCGCATGATGGGCGAGGAAGCCTACAAGGTTGTTTGGGAACCACTGCTCATCGGCAAATTTGGCGATTACTATAAGGAAGTGAACATGGCCTGGCTGTGGGCGCGTCTGCACAAACGCAGCTTCAAGTTGGGCTATTTCAAAGGCGGATTTCAAGCGTTTGTGACGGCTCTTACTGAAAGGGTGATAAGCCAGCAGGTTAAAGTCTGTCTGAATGCCCGCATCAAAAATATCGCTCTGATGGACAACGGTCAGTTTTGCGTTGAATCCGATTCGGCTGGCGCGAGCGCTGCCCCAAGCCAAGAGACACCAGCTACCTTTGATCGCGTTTTGGCAACGGTTTCTCCCAACTTACTGGGCAAACTTGTGCCGATGCTGCCCTCTCACTATCTGGCTGAGATCAACAACCTCAAATCGATGGGGGCGGTTGTTCTTATTCTGGCGCTCAAACACGCGATAACTAACGAGCATTACTGGATTAACCTACCTAAAAGTGATGATGTTCCGTTTCTGGCTTTTGTTGAACATACCAATTTCATCAACCGCAAATATTATGGCGGCGACCACATTATTTATTGCGGTGATTATCTCAAACCGGACCACGAATATTTTACGCTGACAAAAGAAGAACTGGTAGCCCGCTTTTTACCCTCGCTGAAGAAACTCAATCCTGATTTTGACGAGAACTGGGTAAAAAATAGCTGGCTATTTCGCACCAAGTATGCTCAACCGGTGCCGCCGATTAACCACAGCCGCAACATTCCAGCCTTAGAAACGCCGCTTCCCGGTCTATATTGGGCCAGTATGAGCCAGGTTTACCCCTGGGATCGCGGCACAAACTATGCGGTTGAAATCGGCCGACGCGTGGCCCGACAGATGATGGACAAAGCGCAGTCGTAATCGCTATTCAAACAGATATGACATGACGATGGGTTTGATATCGGTTAGGGCTTTCAGCCGGGGAGCCAATATTTTGGCAGACTGACCGGCAACGATGGTTAACGAGGGGTTAGCGGTATGCTTTTTGGTCGTCCAATCCTCAAAATTGCCGTGATCACTGATCACCAGTAACAAGGTGTCATCAAAATTTGCGGCGTCTAAGGCTTCCCCAATGAAGTGGTTGAGCTGCTCTAAAATCCAGATCGATTGATCGCGATCCATTTTGTGGCCTATCCAATCGGAATACCAAAACTCAAAAAAGGTCAGCGTGTAATCTTGCGCCAAATTCACCAACTGTTGACCGGCCTGTTTGGCGGTGAGTTGGGGAAGTGTAACACCCGTTTCCGGCCAAAATTCGTTCGTTAGCATCGCCGGCAGCGCGCGACCCTCTTGTAAATCACGCCGGCTTCGCAAACGCAAGCCGGCCAGAACCGCCGCATTGGTATTGGCACTGGTCCGTCCCTTGCCGCGCCGAATCCGGTCAAGAAATTTATCGGGATAGGCATTGGCATAGGCCACCGCGTAGCCCATATCGTGCAGAGTTTTAAAGATACTGTGAGAGGTGAGCATATCGCGCAGGTTGCGATTGGGGTAAGGGCCATAATGACCGCCATTGGCTACCGGAGCGTTCAATCCGGTCAGAATCGCCGTCTGGCCCGTGCCCGATTGCGGCAAACCCGGCATCCCCAGTTGGGCATCGACAGCCAGCAGAACCGCCTGATCAGTAGCACTGCCTGCGGCGTCGAGCACAAGCTGATCGGTGCTTAACCACGGCTCCAGCCGATCCATCTTGACGTGCATGAAGGGATTGACCTCGGGGTTTGTCTCGCCGAGGCCAACACCATCGAGAAAAATAATAATGACTTTTTTAGCCATAGTGGGCCAGAAAGTAGCCGTCTAAGGGTGATGATACTGCTCTGATCGCTGTTAAAGGGTATTGTTCAATGAGAACAAAAGGCATCGTACCCCTCACTCTGCGGTTCTAACCGTAAATTCCAACCCCTGGCTGAGCGGCAGCGTAACGCTTTCCAGGCTAGGGTGATTTTGCATATAGGTGGTGTAATCGGCCAGTTCATTTTCGCTGGCGACAACATCATCGGCGATAATGGTCGACCCCACGCCCATCCGTTTGTAGACCACGTCAAAATAGGTTTCATACTGACCAAAGTCGGCATCGATAAACAAAAAATCAACCGGTTCATCGCGATGGCGCAGGGTTTCGCGGGCATCGCCGCTGAGAAATTCAACGTAATCGACCAGACCGGCTTTTTCGACATTGGCCTTGGCCTCGGCAGCTTTAGCCGCATCAATTTCACAGGAGACGACCTTGCCGCCGGTAATTGAGGCAGCATAGGCCAGCCACAGGGTCGAATAACCCAGCCCGCTGCCAACCTCGACAATACTTTTTGCTTTTTGAGAAACCGCCAGCATCGAGACAAATTTGGCCGAGTCGGGGTCTAAAATATTGCTGCGTAGATGGTCAGGAACGCTGCGCAGGCGCTCGGTTTCGGCCCGCATTTCCAGTTCGCTGAGGACATCAAATAGCTCTTGTTCCATAATAGCTCGTCTCTTTCGCCTTTGTTAGTTCACAAGGCTCACTAAAAATTCGCGGTTATCTTAGCACAATTGTATGAATAGCAAAAAAGCCAAGGTAACGACCGTTTTTGAGCCGGCAGACATTCTCTTTTTCGATAGCCTAAAGTACAACCCTGATGGTATAATAGTTTTGATGAAAAATTTACTAACAGCAACACCTACGCACTGGAACGAACACCTTTCCGACCGGCAAGGCCATCTGTTACAAAGCTGGAACTGGGGCGAATTCAAACATCATTTCGGCTGGACACCGCAGCGGATTCAGATCGATGCTGCTGCCGCCCAAATTTTATTTCGACAGCTTCCTCTCGGTTTTAGCGTGGCATACATTCCCAAAAGCCCGCTGGTCGATTGGACCAATCGAGAGCAATGCCAACAGCTTTTTTCAGCCATCCACACAGCGGAAAAAAAACAACGGGCTGTTTTCCTAAAAGTCGAGCCGGACGTGTGGCTCGATGACGCATCGCCGCAGCAAGCCCAGGCTGCTCAAACCCATC
>JAGRBY010000594.1 GCA_020433835.1 Anaerolineae bacterium
CACAGATGACCCCCCTTATTCCCCATCCCCAATGGAAAACACTGGGCGATATATCAGACGGTGAATTTCTGGGCTGTTTCTTTTATACCTACGAACTCTTCTATCGGCATTATGCCCAGCCAACCGGCTCGTATAAAAATTAAGAGATGACAGTGGTTATTGCTTATTGAGGTGTTGAATGAACTTACGCAAGAAATTCTTGCGCATCTGGATTAACGTGTTTACCCAACTTGCGGTACTATCGCCTATATTCGCCCGCATTGCCGTATCGCCCCTGGGCATCTATAAGGGCAAAAAAGAGTGGTTTCGTTATATGGGTAAGCGCTCGTTTATTTCACCACTGGCCCAGATCGATTGTCCCCACTTTCACACGGGTGATAAATGTTTTGTAGATGATTATGTGACCATTTACGCCCATCCCAAAGCCACTGGCCAGGTTCGCTTTGCCGATAATGTTCACATCTACCGCTGGTCGATGATCGAGGTGGGCAGCGGAACTAACTCTCTGTCGGTGGGGCGTAACACCTATATTCAATCAGGCTGTATCTTAAACGTGTTTGAGAGCAGCATCATCATTGGTGAAAACTGTATGATCGCCCCGCGCTGTGCCTTTATGCCCTATAATCACAGCTTTGCCGATACCAGCCGGCCTATCCGCGAACAACCACTGTCCAGCAAAGGCGACATTGTCATTGAAGATGATGTTTGGCTTGGCGTTAACGTTTCCATTATGGATGGTGTCACCATTGGCCGGGGGTCGATTATTGGAGCCGGCTCGGTGGTTACCCAGAGTATTCCGCCATACAGTATTGCCGTCGGCGCTCCGGCTCGCGTCGTTCGACAGCGACAGCCCAAAGAGCAAACTGTAAAGGAGCCTATGGCGACCACTTAAAACCATCATCATCGCCATACTTCTACTGACGCATTTTTATATCGTCGATAGGGAGTAAACAAAGATGATAATATTGTTAGCCTTGAATCACGTGATAATTTAGCCGCGTACGCCCACAATCTCAATCAACAGCGAGGCCACAAACGGGTTTGGATTCTTTTTTCGCATCTTTTTAGTCAGGAGGATGAGCAAACCTTCTTTCTGTATTATCTTGATCAGATGGGTATTCAACGCGATGCCTACGAAAGCAATGGCGCTGCGGTATATTTTTATGATCTGAGGTGAGGTAAGAGCTTAACTTCAATACCATGTATAGGTGACAGTCACTTCAAGAAGTGACTGTCACCTATACATTAGAAATCATATGAATATGTACCGGCAGGATTGTGTATGATCACTCAAAAAGGAGAGACCGATGAAAATAGTGCGATACATGTACCTTACAGTGTTTATAGTTACGCTGAGCCTTGTTATCCCCGCTCTGGCCGGGGCCCAAGAATCGACAGAAACGGTGATAACCAGCATTACCGCGACCACCTGTCTTGGTGTGGGCGCAGATAATACCACCCTGCCCTCAACCGACGGTGTTTGGATTAATTGGCAAGGCCAGGTAAAAGAAGCCCGACTCATTGTGCGCGTCGCCGGAGCGAACGCCGCCCACACCATCACCCTTAACGACCGAGCCGTAGCCACGGTGCCGATCCAGCCCGGCGGCGAAGCCTGCGGCGGCCAAGAGTTTACTCTCGACATCCCGGTTGATGCCGTCTACCAGGGCGAAAACATGATCGCCATAACCAACGATGCCCTCTCCGGCGATAGCTGGACGGCAACCGGCGCTCGGCTGGAGATTGTCACCGACAGCCCGCCGCCCGCCGAACCCACCCCGGAAGTCGGCATCGCCGCCAGCTTCACCAAACAGCAAGTCGTCTCCTTTACCAGCTCCTACGACGCTACCACCCAGGAGTTTAAGGCCCAAATTCCATCAGGCGGTTTTGCCGAATGCGCCACCCTCAGCCCGACGCCCCTGGTTATTTACGTGCATGGCCGCAGCAGCAGTATGGAAGAGCCGTTTAACTCTAGTAGCGATTTTGCTCCTACCATGAGTAGTAAGGGCTGGCTGTTGGCTGCGCCGAATCTTCATTCGACATGGCCGGACAACACGGGCGCAAATGCTTATGCTTCGCTTGAAAGCCAGGCTGATATTGTAGACACGGTCGAATACATGGTTGATCACTGTAATGTCAATAAAAACCGTATTTACCTCTACGGTAGTTCGATGGGTGGACAAACGGGACTGGTCACCGTGGCTAAATATCCTCATATCTTTGCCGCGCTGTTTGACAACAAAGGACCATCAGATATGACAGTCTGGTTCAATGAAGGAGCTGGTGGGGGGTCGCATAGAACGAATATGAAAGAAGAATGTAATATCGGTGGTGATCCAAAGAAACCAACCGAGAACCCTTTCTGCTACGAGCGTCGTTCCGGCCTCAACTTCGCCCGTAATTATTTTCGTGTCCCTGTTTCCATTACCCACAGCATATCCGATACCTTGGTGCCAATTCACCATTCTTTCGATATGCGCGATGGCATAAACAGCTACAGTCCCGATTACCCTACGTCAGTCTCTGTCGATACGGTTGTTGGCCCAACCTGCAATGATAATGGTTCCTATCACTGCTACGAGCCGGATACCAACGACGTGCTAAACTTTTTCCAGCAGTACACCCTCAACAACACGCCCACCCACATCAAAGCCCGATTAGACATGTCAAAGCCCTTTTACTGGCTCGACATCACCCAAAGCGGCGGCGATCACTGGACAGCGGTTGAGTCGCAGTCGAGCGCCGGTTCCAAAACCGTGACTACCAACGTCACTGATCCCAATGCACTGACGTTAGGCTTTAATTTAGGCAGCAACTCCCAAACCGAGGTTGTACCGATACCGGGCCTGGGCTTGCCGGCCACCACCTATTTAGTTAAGGGTGGCGGTTTGAACCAACTCAAAGATTACAATGGCTCCGGCTATTTTACCGTTAGCCCCGCCAGTACCGGCACCTATGCCTTTACCATTTCAGCCATCAACGTCACTCTCTCTGCGGACGACGTGGTCTCCGGCGGTAACATTGTCTCAACCATTACCGCCGTTGTAAAAGACAAAGCCGGTAATGTGGTTCCCAACGGAACCGCCATCACCTTTGTTACCGACCAGGGTACATTTGCTAATAGCAAAAAGACCTACAACACCACCATCAGCGGCGGGCAGGGCCAAGCCATCGCCGTACTGACCACCAAAAATGATGCCATCGTAGAAGCAACGGTTAAATTGGTATCCAACACCGTGCTTGTTGACGGCAACAGCAACAGCTCCGAGCCGGAGAATCGTGTTTTTCTGCCGGTGGTCCTCCGCTAAAGCGCTTGAAAGGTACGGTCGCAACGAAGGTCGTATGTCGTCTTTGACGCCCTAAAAGGAAGAGTAAGCCGTTACTTGATAGCCAATAACGGCGCAGGCAGCTAATCAGCAAGAAACTTAGGAAGATGATATGGTCTCTACTACATCTCAAACGAGGCAACAACCGTTGGTGAGCGTTGTTACGCCGGTGTACAACACCGAAAAATATCTGGCCGAATGTATTGAAAGCGTGCTGGCCCAGAGCTACGATAATTGGGAATATGTTATCATCAACAATTGCAGCACCGACCGTTCGCTGGAAATTGCGCAGCGGTATGCCGCCCAGGACAGCCGCATCACCATCCACAACAACACCCAATTTTTAAGTCAGATGCAAAACTGGAACCACGCCATGCGCCAAATTTCGCCCGACAGCCGCTACTGCAAAGTCGTGCATGCCGATGATTGGCTCTTCCCGGACTGCATTGCCCACATGGTGACTCTGGCCGAGCAGTATCCGTCGGTGGGGATTGTAGGCGCTTACCGGCTCGATGAAGTTGAGGTTGATATGGACGGCCTGCCCTACCCCAGCCCGTGCGTATCGGGCCGCGACATGTGCCGCCGGGCGCTGCTGGACGGCCATTATATGTTCGGCTCACCGACCTCCACCCTGCTGCGCTCCGACCTGGTTCGCCAACGCGATCCTTTTTACGATGAGGCGAAAATTCATGCTGATACCGCCGTTTGCTTCGCTCTGCTGCAAGAATCAGACTTTGGCTTTGTCCATCAGGTGTTAACTTTTACCCGCCGCCATAACGAAAGCGTAACGTCGATTATGGGCCGGTTTCGGACCACGCGTATCAGCCGCTTGGAGATCGTAAAAGAATACGGGTCGGCCTATCTTAGCCCCCAAGAGTATAAGCAGACTTTGCAGAAACATATCGATGCCTATTACTATTTTCTGGCCCGCAAGGCGCTTGAGTTTCAGAATAAAGAATTTTGGGACTATCATAAACGTGAACTGGCCCGGCTCGGTATCGAATTTGATAACGCCCATCTGATGAAATGTATTTTCTACGAGTCGCTCAATTTCCGCGACACGTTCAAAACCGTTAAGCGCAACTTGCGTCGGCGCGGCGCGGCTGCGCCCAAAACCGGCCGGCGGGCGTTGGTTGAAAAAGGGTGACAGTCACTTCAAAAAAGGGTAAATCAGGCTGAGGCTAAGAAATTGGTGTTTATGGTCATTGCGCGTGCAGCGAAGCAATGACAAAAGCTTAGATACTTGATTTATACTGTCTAAAGTAGAAGCATTGCTTAGAATGTAACTTTGCATTGTATTATAAATGTCGTATCATAAG
>JAGRBY010000595.1 GCA_020433835.1 Anaerolineae bacterium
CCCATTGAGCACCAAAAGTAAGCCTTTGCGGGTTTCATGTTCAAGAAAAACCTGGGGTCTAACGCTACCACGATAGTGTGCAGAGCTACCTTACAAACCATTCTGATGGGTAATCAGGGAGTGGGGAGAGTTACCCTTCGCTCTGCGTCTGGAAACGATAGCCCAGCCCGTACTCGGTGAGAAAGTATTTGGGTTTTCTGGGATCTTCTTCCAGCTTGCGGCGTAGATGCCAGACGTAGATACGCACGTGACCCGGTTGATCCTCATACTCCCAGCCCCAGGCGTTTTTGAGAATTTGCTGGGTGGTCAGCATCTTGTTGGGGTTTTGCAGAAAATAAGCCAGCAGCTTGTATTCTTGGGCCGTGAGCTTGACCGGCTCGCCTTTCACCAAAACAAGCGTTTTCTCCAGGTCGATCATGAGATAGCCGTCGCTGTAGCGGGTGCCTGTTTGGTCTAAGTTGTTTTGTCCGGGCCGACGTAACACTGCCCGCGCTCGGGCTAACACTACTTTGGCATTGAAAGGCTTGGTGATGTAATCATCCGCGCCGCTATCCAGACCACGAATAATTTCCTCATCATTATCGCGAATAGTGAGCATAATAATGGGTACATTGGACAGTTTGCGGATAATGCGGCAGGTTTCCCAGCCGTCCATATCCGGCATCTTAACATCCAAGATGATAAGGTCGGGCCGGTGGGTATAGAACTGCTGCAACCCTTCCTGACCGTTGTTCGCTGTTATAACCGCGCCGCCGGCTTTGGCAAAAGCCGATTTTAACAGCTGCGTGGTGGATGGGTCATCATCGATGACTAATATCTTTCTTCCCTGCATAGTTAACGTTCGCTTTGGGTCTGGAAACGATAACCCAGCCCATACTCTGTCAGTAAATATTTGGGGTCTTTAGGATCTTCTTCCAACTTGCGGCGCAGATGCCACACATAGATGCGTACATGGCCCGGTTCGTCTTGATATTCCCAGCCCCAGACATTTTCTAAAATTTGCTGGGTGGTTAGCATGCGGTTGGGGTTTTGCAGCAGGTAGGCCAGCAGCTTGTATTCTTGGGCTGTAAGCTTGACCGGTTCGCCTTTGGTCAAGACCAGGTTTTTCTCCAGATCGATGGTCAGATAGCCGTCGCTGTAGTGGGTGCTCTTTTTGCTAAGCGCGGTTTGCGCGGGCCGGCGCAGTGCTGCCCGGGCACGGGCCAAAACCACTTTGGCGTTGAAGGGTTTGGTAATATAATCATCCGCGCCACTGTCCAGGCCGCGAATAACCTCTTCATCGTTAGAGCGGGCGGTAAGCATGATGATCGGCACGTCGGACAATTTGCGGATAATGCGGCAGGTTTCCCAGCCGTCCATATCCGGCATCTTAACATCGAGAATGATCAGGTCGGGCCGGTGAACATAGAATTGCTGCAACCCCTCTTGACCATTAGACGCAGTGATAACCTTCGCCTTGGTTTTGGCAAAGGCTAATTTGAGGAGTTGGATAATGACAGGGTCATCGTCGACCACTAAGATAGTGTTTTCCTCCATAAGGCTGCTCCTAGTGGTGGTTGTAAGTTTTTCCTATAAAATTGTCGCTCTTAGCCAGGGTCAAGGCTGAGGCGAGGGCTAAGGCTAAGAAAAAAGCCTCTTTTATCCGTCGAAGGACAGGAATGCCGAAGGGTTTGTCTCTCTGCCTCAGCCTTATTCTTCACAGCTGAATAGATACGAAGCCTCAAACCGTATACGAGACCGTTTTATTTTGAAACGATTGTAGCGCGTCTTGAATAGGCTGCCATTCTTGCTCAAGCTGTTCAAAGAGGTCGATGGCCCCCTGTAGCTGTTTAGTGTAACCGGCCTGCTCTAGCCGTTCGCACAACTCATCAAGCCGGCCGTGGTTGAAAAAGGCCGCATCTGATTTAAGGGTATGGGCGGCTATTTCAACCTGCTTGGCATCGTCATCGACAATGGCCCGTTTGAGGCTGGTGAGCTTTTTGGGTAAATTCTTTAGCATGACATCGATCACCTCCCTTAGCGAGTTCTCGTCGCCGTCCGTGGCTTCAAGCAGTACGGACAAATCAATATCCGGTTTAGGCGGTAACGGGTGATGACCGTTGCTTGGGGGATGGTTCTGGCTGAGTACCCGTTGCAGCGTGTCGGGGCGCAGCGGTTTGCTCAGGTAATCATCCATACCGGCTGCCAAACAGCGCTCGCGGTCACCGATAAGGGCGTTGGCCGTAACGGCAACAATGCGGGGACGCCGGTCGGCCGGATAGTGCTGTAAGATGTGTTCGGTTGTTTCCAGGCCATCCATCTCCGGCATGTTGAGATCCATCAGAACAACATCGTATGACTGCTGTTCCAGCATCGCCAACACCTGCCGACCGTCGGCAGCGACATCGGCATGGTAGCCCAGTTTGTTCAACAGCAGCAGTGCCAAATGCTGGTTGGTTGGATTGTCTTCAGCCAGCAGAATGCGTAGCGGCCCGTCCTGAACCGGTACCTCATGGGCAGGTATTGCCGCCGGCAGCAGAGCAAGCGGAGCCTCAGGCAGCGCCCGGTCTTCGAGCGCAGTTTGAGTTGCATGGTGCAGTTCTGCTATGTGCACCGGCTTGGTGATGCGGGCTGTAAAGTGCAGGCCGGCCTCCTCGGCTGTTGATGCCTGACCGATAGAGGCCATCAGCACCAGCGGCGGCGTTTTCACGCCAAGCCGATGGCGAATCTCGCGGGCCAGCTCCAACCCATTGAGCTGTGGCATCGAGCCATCGATTACAATGACATCAACATCGGCCACCTGCTTCAAATAAACCAATGCCTCAACCCCGGAGGCGACGCTGACCGCAGCCATACCCCAGTCGCTTAACTGCCGCTTGAGTAGATAGCGGCTGGTTGGGTTATCATCCACAATCAGCACGCGTTTGCCTTTAAAAATAGAAAATGTCTTGGGGACGATGTCTGGCGTGGTGGGACTGACGCCAACCAGAATATCAAAGGTAAAGGCGCTGCCCTGGCCGGGCACGCCGGCGCTGCTGACGGCAATCGAGCCGCCCATCAACTGTGTTAGGCGTTTACAAATAGCCAGCCCCAACCCTGTACCGCCGTATTTGCGCGTTACCGAGCTGTCGACCTGGCTAAATGATTTGAAGAGCCGGTCGACTTTGTCAGATGGGATGCCGACGCCGGTATCTTTAACCACGCCCTGCAAACGATACCGTCCGTCGGGCTGAGGCCGGCCCGATAGACCGGCAAAGACCTCGCCTTGTTCAGTAAATTTGATGGCATTGCTGAGCAGGTTGACCAGAATACGCCGCAGCCGCACCGGGTCACTGATGATGTGGCTTGGCACGCCCGGATCGATATTGTACAGGAGTTCGATCTGTTTCACGGCGGCCTGAGGCGCAAGAAAACTGAGGGCCGACTCTATACATTCACGCAGATCAAACTGTTTTTCCTCCAACTCCAGCTTACCCGCTTCGATTTTAGAGAAGTCAAGAATGCTGTTGATGATAGCCAGAAGATCCTCGCTGCTCTGGCGGATAGTTTCGGTAAAGTAATGCTGGTCGCGGGTGAGGGCCGTGTCGCGCAGCAGGTCGGTCATGCCGATGACGGCGCTGAGCGGTGTTCGGATTTCGTGGCTCATGTTAGCCAGAAAAACGCTCTTGGCCCGGTCGGCCGTCTCAGCCGCCTCTTTGGCCTCATACAGCTCCTGGCGCGTTTGGAGCAGTTGGCTAATAACCTGCTGGATATTGCCGACCGCCGGGCGAAAGATAAACAACCCTTCGAACAGCAGCACCACAATAGTAACCAGCAGCAGCCAGCGCTCGACCAGCTTGAGCCGATTGACGCGGGCCGTGGCCTCGCGGGCATACTGAAAGACAATGTCATCCATACCGGCCAGAAAAGCCGGTTCTGATGTTAAGATTTGGGCGACCAGCGGTGATATATCGGCCTTCGGCGACTGGCCCACCGCATCGAGCAGTTCCTGGCTGGCCGCCAGCATCGTTTGATGATCCGGTTCGATCTCGGCAAACATGGCCGTCACTGCCGAACTGTTGTCGCCCGGTATGTCCAGCGCCGGATCGCCGTATTGCAGCGCCTGGTGCGAGCTTTGCCACAGCGCCCGAACCTCGGTTAACTCGTTGATTGCCTGCTGCCGTGCCGCCGCATCGGTGGGGGTTTGAATAATAAGCGCGGCTTTGGTGAGGCGCTGGCTGAGCATACGCTGCCGACCGGCAATATTCACCACAGTCGCATCGCTGGTTTGCTGTTGCAAAAAGGTAAAAATAAAGGCCTGCCCCACAATGGACAACAGCGCAATGCTGCTCAAGGCGACAATATAGAGGATCGTCAGCCGGCGAGTTTGATCGCGCGGCTTGGGAGACATAGGTACGGCCATCGATCCGTCCAGGGTTGATAAAGCAAAAAGCTCCCACGGTGCATTCCAAAACGGTGCACGGGGGAGCTTCGCGGCTCGGTGTAAAATTATTAGCGCTGACTATAGCATAATTGCCGCTATTCGTCAATGCGTTTAAAGAAGGCTCAATGTCGGGACTTACGCAGAGTGTAGAACAATTTAGCAAGGCTCAATATGGATTCCAAGGAGGTCAATAAAAGCACGAGGCTGAAGCCGTCGTGCTGAGAGAGCGAAGCCCAATG
>JAGRBY010000596.1 GCA_020433835.1 Anaerolineae bacterium
GCTTGTTGAACATAGGTGGGCATCCAACCGAGGTCGCCCATGCGTTTTGAGGCTTCCGCATTGCTGATGCGGCGTTGCTTGGTAATTTTCGACAGAGTTGTTGCGGCCATACTTATCTCCTTTGATGTCTACGAGAGCGTTACCTCGCTCTCCTCCTTTTTATATTTGCCTGCTTTTATAATCGAGCCAATGCGTTTGAATTGCACAGCGAATAATCGCCGAAAGATTTGACCAAAATCTTTCTTGCATTGACGTGATCTGCTATCTATGCAAAATAAATAGTTTAGTATGTTTTGTTATTATTTTGTGTAGTGCACCGTAAAGGTTATGCTGTGCCTCCTCTCTCGCGAGCCTTTCATTTCGATAGGCTTTCGCATGCACAGTTTTGATAACCTCACGTAAAAGTGATGATGATAGGGGGCGTTAATAACAAACTAAAATTAAAAATCTCTACTGTAATTGAATGGCTAGATTATAGCATCCCATCGTTTGCATACTGTTTGTTGATAACCGGACTTCGAATAAAAATCTGTTAACGATACGTTGACTTTATGCATTACGCAGTTCAAAAGGTGACTGTCACCTTGTTTGATCATTCAACATTTTTAGGGAGATTAGAGGGAGCTGTGTTACACAGCGTTACTTTGAAATTTGCGTATCTGACTATTGTAGTATATTAATAATAAAATGCGTAATTTAGTCAAATTACCTGCATGTCTAACCCCGCTTTCGAACCGATACGATTTTAGAAATACATGAACTGCCTGGATACGAACGTGTGTGATTTGGAAAAATCGTCATTTGCGTGTACATATATAGTTACCCCCTAAATTGTGTGGCAATTTGCCATTGCCGCCCCTTAGACATTCCTAAATTTGCTGACTTACAAGAGTTCACCAGGGAGTCGCTTATGTTCAAAGTTGAACGAGTACGAAGTTGAGCTATCGGTAGCAACCGTTTACTGAACGTTTGCCGGAGGTAAGTTAGGTCATGTTACAGATACATCTATTTGGATCTCCTCTTGTTGAGTCGACAGAGGTTTCTCCTATTCAATTTCGCAGTATCAAAATTGAAGCGCTGTTCTACTATCTAGCCGTTACTCCAGGCCAGCAGCACCGCCGGACGCGGTTAGCCAGTTTGCTTTGGTCTGAACTGCCCGAAGACAAAGCGTTGGGCAACTTGCGCTACGCCTTTTGGAACTTGCGCCAGGTGTTGAATGAAAACCTCTTCAACATCGATCGCGGGACAGCGACCTTCGAACCGGATGATACGGTTTGGATCGATGTTCACGAATTCGACCAACTTCTCAAAGCTGTAAAAAACAGTAGCGAACTGGAAAGATCAGAAGGCATGCCGCGCTTGCAGAAAGCTGCCGATCTCTATCGCGGCGGATTTTTAGAAGGCTTTGAGTTAACCGAAGCACCGCTCTTTGACGATTGGCTTCAGGTGCAGCGGGCCGCTCTTCACGATAAGGCCGTCGAGGTGTTGACGAAGCTCGGTTCCGATTATGCCGCCCATCATCAACTACCCAAAGCCATCGCCGTGACCAAACGCCTGCTTGAACTGGAACCATGGCAAGAGGCAGCCCATCGCCAGATGATGCAGCTCCATGCGCTCAGCGGTCGGCGCGATGCCGCCCTGGTGCATTATCAGGAATGTAGACAAGTTTTAGGCGAAGAATTGGGCATGGAACCGGAGCCGGAGACCCGCATTTTAATGGAGCGAATTCGCTCTGGTGAGTTTGAGCAAATACCGGCCTCGGTTGCAATGCCATCGTCCGAAACCCACACATTATCCACACCGCTGTATGGCCGTCAAAAGGAGTATGCCTGGCTGGTTGAGATGTGGAAGAAAGTAACTCACAACCACAGCGGCCTGGTGCTGCTGCAAGGAGAAGCTGGTGTGGGGAAAACCCGTTTGGTGGAAGAGTTTGGCCGCTATGTTACCATCCGAGGTGGGGGGATGCTGCAAGGACGATGCTATGAGTTTAGCGGGCCGCTGCCTTACCAACCTATCGCCGCTGCCTTGCAGACCCAAATTACCCAAATCGAGACACGGCGACTATCGCTAGATGAGGAATGGGGTGTTGAGTTAGCCCAACTCCTGCCGGATATTCGCCTACAGCGGGGAAGTTCGTCGTCGCTGCCTGGCGGTCAAGGTATGGATCGCTACCGCCTATTTGAATCGGTGGCCCAGTTTTTACGCGCTATTGCCGCTAAGCAGCCGGTTCTCTTCTTTTTAGATGATCTGCATTGGGCCGATGCCGACACCCTGGACTTGGTTGGCTATCTGGTGCAACGTTTAGCCGGCATCCCGGTGCTGTTGATTGGCTCCTACCGGCCGGGTGAAGTTTTACATCAGCAAGCTCTAAGTATCCTGCAAAGGCCATCGGGTGGCGGCGTTTTTTACGATACGCTCCAACTAACGCATCTTTCGGCTGAGGCCGTCCAGCAAATTGTAAAAACCATCACGCCCCTTACCCATAATGATAAGCTGGCTCGATTTTTGTACGAGGCGAGTCAGGGCAACCCCTTTATTTTATTTGAAACCCTCAATGAAATGCAGGAACTGCACTGGTTGCAGTCGAACACCAAAGGCCAGTGGTCGCTGCAAGTGGCCGACCATTGTCTTACGCTGGAAGGGCTTATTAATGCCGATACCGATCAAAGCTGCTTAAGCTGCCTCAGCGCCTGTCAGCCAAAAATGCCGGTGCTTCTGTCTACCGAAGAGCCGTCAGACTATCAACCCACGCACCCCGAAAAAGACAACCTCAAGCTAACAGAAGTCCAAAACCGGATTCGACGCCGCATCAGCCGTCTTTCAGTCGAAGGCAAGCAGTTGTTAAGTCTGGCTGCCGTGGTTGGGCGTCCTTTTGAAACGAAACTACTGCAAGAAGCCAGCGGCCTACCCCTGGAGACCGTGCTGGATAATCTGGATGATTGGTTAGCCCGTAATTTGGTGCAGGAAGTGAGCCGTAACGAGCAGCGAACGCGCGAAACCGACCTCTTACCAGCACTCAGCCACTATCGCTACGATTTCAGCCACGATTTTATTCGATCCGTTGTTTATAATGATTTAAGTCAGGCCCGGCGGCAGGCTCTGCATTATAAGTTAGGTGCCGCTCTGGAACGCCTGTATGCCCATCAACTGGGTAAAGTTGTTGAGTGGCTGGCCCACCACTACTACTGTGGCTACGAACTGAATAAAGCGATAACCTATCTTCAGCGAGCCGGCCAGCAGGCGCGGGCCGTATATGCGTTGCCTATCGCGTTGGAACGGTATCAGCAGGCGTTATCCTGTTGGGAGCAGCTTTACCATCCGTCCGACAGCCAAATTTCGACCGAAGCCTGGCGGCAGCGTTGGGATCTGTTGCTGAGCCAGGGCGAAATTAGCCGTATGCTGGGCCGTTTGCAAAAACAGTTGCCCTCGTTAGAAGCCGTGATCCAAGAAGTTACCGATTGGGGCGATGATCGCGACCGATTACGGGTGATCGAGCAGCAGTTGGCCGGGCTTGAACAATCGGCCGATTTGGATAAGCGTCGTCAGTTAGCCCAGGAAGGCTTACGCCTGGCCCATGCCCTCGACGATCCGCTGGCCGAGGCCAATTTTCTACAGGCCTGGGCCGAGTGTGACCGTGATATGGCCAATCACGAAGAAGCGCTAATACATTATGAAGCCGCCCGCCAAAAGTTCTCGCAGTTGAACGAGACGCGGCAGGTTGCCTTCTGTTTAATTGGCATGGGCCGTATCCACAAGCTGAACAACCATTTTGCCGAAGCCCTGTCTCATTTTGAACAGGCCGCGACGCAGGCCAAAACCGAGGGCCACCAGGATGCGTTGATTTGGTCGTACAACGCCATCGCCCGCATGTATTTGATTTTGGGAAATCTCAACGGAGCCTACGCCCTTACGCAAAAAACATTGACACTCTGCGATCAGATCGGCTTCGACTCCGGGGCATCGGTGGGCTTGGTTATTCAAGGGCACGTCAACATGTTGAACGGCAATATGGAAAAAGCCGAGAAACAGTTCGAGCGAGCCTGGATGACCAATCATGATATGGGCCAAAGCCTGCGTATGGCCGATTCCCTTATGGGTTTGGGCCACATCTGCTTGCAGCGTCAAGAGGGAGGCAAAGCCCTGAGCTATTTCCAACAAGCCGAAGAACTGTGCGGCAATTTTTACTCGGGCCGGGCTATTGAGGCCCGTTCGTATCGGGCCATGGCTTACCTAAACCTGGGTCAGCGTAAAGAAGCCCTCAACTGCTCGCATCATGCGGCTGTCTGGTTAATCGGTCGGGAGAATGTTATGTACGCTCCGCAGCGTATCTATTTAAACCATTTCCAGGTGTTGAAAGAGTGGCAGCCTGAAGAAGCCCAAGAGGCCTTGGTCAAAGCCCATCGTCTGCTTATGAACCAATTGGATAATTTGTTAGGCGCGTATCCCACTAAAGTTGATAATGATGTTATTACGGAGGAATTTCTAACCCGGCTGCCCTGGAATCAGGAAATTGTAACAATGTGGGATATGCTGCCCTTATCCAACAGTCATGTCGCCCTGCATTTGCTGCACGGCTACCCCGGTTGATCGAACTGCTTGAATCACTGAAGCACTGAAAATGATGAATACACTGAA
>JAGRBY010000597.1 GCA_020433835.1 Anaerolineae bacterium
GCCCGCCCCGATTTGGAGACGGGCCTGGTGCAAAATATCACCCTCTCCGCCGATCTGCTGGCCTACATCACGCCCTCGGAAATGCATCCCCTGTGGGGAGCATGGGCCAAATCCGTTGCCGATAACTTCAGCACCACCACCTCCGAGCGCCTCATCTTTGCCGGCTTCGTGCCGCTTCTCTTGGCCGGATACACCATCATTCGCGGCTGGCGCAGTCCCATTGTGCGCTTCTGGACGCTGATGATCGCCGTCTATTTTGTGCTGTCGTTAGGCCCGTTTCTTCATATAAATGGGCAGATTGTTACACTCGGCGGTTGGCAGCTCCCTATGCCTTATCTGCTGCTGTACTATACCGTTCCGTTCATCGACCTGACTCGTTCGCTGAGTCGCTATAGCTTGATGTTTATGCTCGGTTTGGGTGTGTTGGTGTCGATGGCCTTAGTCCGGCTGGCCAATTCCCAATCCGCAACTCGCCGCCCGTATTGGATCGCCGGCATCGCTGCGGCCCTGATCTGCTTTGAATTTCTAGCCGTACCCTATCCCATCTCCCCCATCGACACCCCGCAATTTTATTTCGACATTGCCGCTGAGCCTGACGATTTCGTCGTGGCCGAACTGCCGATGAATTGGGATCGACCAACGCCTTTGCTGCACCAAACCGTGCACGGTCGCCCTTTGCTGACCGCTTATACCTCGCGTGATAACCCGCTGGAGTTGGCCTGGCGCGTGCCGGTCTTTCAACAGTGGCGTACCCTTGGCCCCGACATCATCGATCAACCGCTCGACCAGGTCGCGCCGACTATCTTTTTCGATTTCAACCTACGCTACATCGTGCTCGATTACTGGCAGATGCCGCCCGGCCCCGAACGCGACGCCACTGAGCATTGGGTCGCTGCTGCGCTACCGGATGCCGCCCCGGTTTACGACGACGGTCGGTTGAAGGTCTACCAGACACCGTCGAAAACAGAGACGGTGCCGTATTTAAGTTTGGGCGATGGCTGGGGCGAGCGGCAAGAGCAGGATAACGGCACGATCCGCCCAATTGCCGAGGATGGGTCATCCGCAGAGCTTTTTGTTCATCATTCGGCCGGTTCACCGCTGGCGTTACAGCTAACGGCCACAACCGAGTCCGGTGAGCCGGCATCGCTATCGCTTTTTGTTGATGATACATTGCTCGATACGTTGACGGTTAATGATAGCGACGAAACGTTCACCATCGATCTCCCCCCAACAGACGCCGATCTCGTGAAAATACGTCTCGACCCATCCGGCAGCCCTGTGTTTATCAGCCGCGTCAGTTTGACGATGATGAAATGAGTGATAGTATAGTTTATGAATTTGTGAGTTTATGAGTTTATGAGTCTGAGGAGTTAATGGAGTTGATGCCGCTTCGTTTATTGATATTGGGCTTGTCGCTGCTGATTTTGGTGAGTGCTTGCGATGCAGGTGCGGATGTTTCATCGGTCAGTACGCCGGAAGCAACACCTTACGCGCTTGATCTGGAAGCGGTTAGCAGCCAGTTGCAACAACTCGACAGCTATCGTGCCGAGTATCATATCGATTTCGATGGCACTCGTGGCGGTCAGGCGGTATCGGGCCAAATTAATAGTACAGTTGAGATCAATAATGAAGATGACGCTGCCCACAGCCGCATGGATATCTCAGGCGCTAATGCCGGTTTTGACGACAAGAGAAGCATCGCGGAATTTTATCGCATCGATAACAAAGTCTACCTGAAGGGTTTGGCTGATTGGACTTGGTTTGAGCAGCTGGCCGGCACCACAATTCAGCCTGAGGATGTTGGGTTTTTTGATTTAAACACATTGCTTGTCATGCCCAATACAGCCTCAGTCTCACCTGAGTCGGACACAAGTAAAGGTAATAACCTGACAGTGTTATCTTTCACTGAGCAAGCCTTAAGCGACCCAAATATTATCTTTAAACATGCCGAGGGTACGCTGTGGCTCGATGACGAAAAACGGGTACACAAATATCAATTAAAAGCCGCAGGACGTTTTGTTACACCAATACCTCACGCTCATATTTTGGATGAAGGCACCCTTGATATTTCGTATGAATTGGTTCGCTTGAATGATCCATCCATAAAGATTACGCCACCCAAAAATAGTAAGCCCAACCTGCTGGCAAGTTTACCTCGTCCGAACGATGCCGAACTGACCGCCGTTTACCCAGCTCTCTTAGAATATACCAGCGTTGTAAGTCCGGTAAGCGCGACTTTGTTTTATAAGCATGAACTATCAACATTAGGCTGGACACCCGTGCTGACAGACGTATTTGAAGAAAAAGCGCGACTGGCTTTTTCGAAGGATGACAAAACGACCAATATTATTATCAACCCGGCTCAGGAGGAAAAGGTCAAAGTTGTTTTGAGCCTGGATCAAAAGAACGTGAATTAACCCAAGTAAGCCTCACCCTATGCAAGAGCTTATCGGTAAAACACTAGGCAAATACAAAATCGTCGAGCAGATTGGCCAGGGTGGTATGGCCACGGTCTTTAAGGCCCACCAATTGGGCCTGGAGCGCTGGGTGGCCGTCAAAGTGCTGCCGCCCCAATATGCCGCCGACCCCGACTTTAGCCGCTACTTTCTGCGCGAAGCCCAGGCCATTGCCCAGCTTGAACATCCCCATATCTTGCCGGTCTACGATTTTGGGCAGCAGGGCGAATATACCTACCTGGTCATGCGCTACATCGAAAACTCCTACTCGCTGGCCGATGTTATGGATGCGCCGATGTCGTTTGATCAGGCGCTGAAATATCTGGAGCAAATCGCCACCGGCCTGGATTACGCCCACCGGCGCGGCATCATTCACCGCGATGTTAAGCCCGCCAACATTTTGCTCGATGAGGGCGGCTGGGTCTTTTTGGCCGATTTTGGGCTGGCCCGCGTCTTGCAAGCCAGTACGATGTTCACCACTTCCGGTATCAACAGTGGCACCCCGGCCTATATGTCGCCGGAGCAGGGACGCGGCGGTAAAATCGATGCCACCACCGATGTCTACGCCGTGGGTGTCATCGCCTATTTGATGATTACCGGCAAAGTGCCGCATCTGGCCGAGTCGACTCAGGCCATCATCTACAAGCGCAATCACGAACCCGCCCCCTCGGTGCAGATGATGCGCCCCGAAATTCCATCGCTCATCGATCAGAGCGTGCGCAAGGCCTTAGCCCCCCAATCAGCCGACCGCTTCCAGAGTGTCGGTGAGTTTGTTAACGATTTGCGTCGGGCCGTCCAGCGTTGTAATGCCGGTATTCTGGAAACCATTCCGGTGCAGTCGCTTTACTTCTTGCCGTCAGAATATAACCAGTCAGAGTCGCCTACTCAATACAGTACCTCACCCGGCTATGAGCAAATGAAGCCGCCTCCGCCGTCGTCTGATAGCAAATCTAATTATCGAACCCAACGGGTGTTATGGCTGTTGGCCGGTATCGTCTTTTTCTTTGGCCTTATTATTGTGGCTGCCGGAGCTATTTGGATCGTCAGCCCGCTGCCACCAACACCTAACCCGATAGGCCCAACAGCTACCGCACCGCTTATTCCCGGCGAGGCCATCTTCCTGGATGATTTTAACGAGCTGGGGTTGGATCGCGCCTTGTGGGACTTTGAATTGGGCAGCGGCCAGATGCAGATCTACAACAGCGTCTTGCGCCTGTCGAGCGCCGGACAAACGTTTCCCCTGGTCTATAGCACGCTCGATCCCTTTGCCGGTGTCGATCGTTTTCGGCTCGATGTCGATTTGCAATACTTGACGGCCGCCAACCGAGGAGCCGGTTTCGCCCTGGGCACGCTGCCGGCTAATTTCAATGCCGACCGCGATCGCGCCACGCTGGCCCAAAACCAGCAGCTGGCCGTCTGGCAAGACAGCGACTCCTGGCGCGTGGTCTTCGGCCCCCAGAGCGAGGAAGGCTACGCCCTGTCTGCGCCCCGCCTGGATAAAATGGAGATGCAGATCGACTTCATTGGCGACAGCTACAGCGTTAAGCTAAACGGCCAGCCGATTTACAGTTCGCCGCCGGTAGCGGCTCCCCCCACCCATATTTGGTTTGGCAGCCCGCTGCTGGCCGCCGAGGCCGGCGGTTGGAGCACGATGGAAGTTGACCGCGTTGCCGTCGAAGTGCTGCCGGACGATATCGCCGCAGCGCCGGTTCCGCCGACCGCCACCGCCACAGCCACCGAAACTCCCGTGCCGACCCCTACCGACACCGCCACGCCCGAACCTTCGCCCACACCGTTGGGCCAAAATTGCAGCCGTACCCCCAACTCGCCGTTTGAGAGCGCCTGGGAAGCGCAACGTGAGCGACTCGGCTGCCCTATCGCTGATCTGGTGACGATAGGCACCATCGCCGAAGAAGTTTTTGAAGGCGGGCACATGTTCTGGCGCGTCGACACCGACCGGGTTTACGTTGTGTTTGATCGATTGAGTGACGGCACGGAACTAAGCGAAGGACGCTGGCGTTTAACCGAGCCGGAATGGAAGTGGGACGGCAGCAACCCGGACGGCATCGGCATGACGCCACCGCCGGGCCTGGTTGAGCCGCGCCGAGGCTTTGGCTGGTTGTGGCGTACCCATTTGGGCGGCCCCGACGGCCCTT
>JAGRBY010000598.1 GCA_020433835.1 Anaerolineae bacterium
TCGCTGGCTTACTTATTGACTATTTAAGCTGGCGTACTATTTTTGGACCAGTTTTGCTCGCCGGATTGGCTGGAACAGTTGTTATTCAGGGTAAAATTCCTCACGAACAAAAAACGATTCATCTGCATACTTTGCGAGTATTCGATTGGTTAGGTGTCGCTTTGTTAGCTTTGACAGTAACCACAACTGTTTTTTATCTGTCGAGTCAGGTTATCACGGGAGTAGCATCATTACAAGATTGGCGTCTGTTTATTCTAGCCATCGGTTTCTTTTGTATGTTTATTGTTTGGGAAAAACGTCATAAAAATCCGTATATCGCACTATCGATTTTTAGCAACACAACCTTCAGCCGGGCCTCAGTTTGTTCAGGGATACGCATGTTTGCTATGAGCAGCGTTGGTTTTTTAGTGCCACTTTATCTGTCAGATGTCTACAATCTAAGTGCTTCATTAACGGGTGTCATTCTCATGCTCCATGCCGGAGCGCTGCTCGTTACCATGAGATTGGGTGGACAATTAGCTGATCGATGGAGCAGCCGACGACCCGTTTTAAGTGGAATGTCTGTTCAGGTAGTAACAATGATTCTCATGGCTGTACTTTCTGCCTCGACACCCGTTGGAGTTGTGCTAATCGTGATTATTTTTCATGGTTTAGGAGCAGGCTTGTCGTTGGCTGCACTCCATAGGGCTTCGCTAAGTAAAATACCTCATGAACAGACAGGTACCGCAGCTGGTGTTTACAGTATGGTGCGCTTTGGGGGGAATGTTCTCGGTCCAATCGTTGGGGGTGTTGTTTTGCAACAAGGGTTAGATCAAGCTCTATTGCCGATCGAAGCCTATCACGTTGTTTTTTGGTGTATTTGTGGGGTAATGATTTGTGGCGTATTGATTGGATGGAAATTGTATGAATAGGGATTTATTATCAGGTCGTATCATTCAAAAGTCTCAATTCAGCTTCAATTTGGGCTGCTAATTGGGGATCATTTGAAGCAAGCTCCAAGGCTTTTTGATAGCTTTCAGATGCTGCCTCCACATCATCCTGATAAAAATAAAGTCTGGCCATTTTATAGTGAATTGATCCTATTTCTTCTTGGTTATTGTCTGTAAGTTCCTGAATGGCACTATAGCAGTCAGTTGCTTGGGCAAAATTGCCAGTAAATGTACTTGCATCTCCTAAGGCGTGAGCTATATTGCGGTAAGTTTCGCGATCCGGATTAGATGAACTGCGTAACTCATTCCAGGCGAGAGTAAGATGTTGATATGCCTCTTTATAATCGTTCGAATCTAGGGCACGGCTTCCAACTAGCCAGTTATAAGAAAGCGATTTTTCACTGTTTCCTCCGGCAGTATAGTGATGGGCCAGAGTTTCCAACTCATCCCTCTCCGGCGGAGCCTCAATTTCTGTTAACCGAGCGATTTGCTCGTGTAATTCCCGGCGAGTCTTACGTAGTAAACTGCGATATGCTACTTCACGCACAACTACTTGAGTAAAACTAAAAGTTCGCTTCTCACCTTTTGGGGGATCTCCACTAATAGTTTTAATCAATCCGCGTTGTTCTAAACTAGCCAGCGCACCCTCAATATCATCAACCGATGTAATAGCTGAAAGTAATCCAAAACTAAATTGCAAGCCAATAACAGAAGCATACTGCAAGACCATACGAGTGATAGGATCAAGTGCATCTAAATGAGCAGTAATTAGACCTTCTACGCTGTGAGGTATATAAATTTGATCAACTGGTTGCGTTAGCTCCCAAGCTCCAGCTTGTCTAACCAGTTGCTTTGATTGAACTAAACCTCGAGTAGCTTCCTCAATATAAAAAGGGTTTCCACCTGACTCTTGACTGAGCCGGTTAATAATAGATGAAGGTAGATCACGACCAGAAAGTAAATGTTTAATTAAATCATGTCGTGCTGTCTCACTTAAAGGATTAAGATTAATAATATAATCCGCTGGTGGTGGTGTTGTTTCTAGTTGTGGACGGGAAGCGATAACAACCATCAAATTATAATTTGCAGATTTGCTTTCTGTAGCATGTTTAATTGCAGCAAGACGTTTAAACCAATCAGTTGTAGTTGTGTTGGCCCATTGCAAATCATCAATGATAAGGAGCACAGGGCGACGCGTGGACTGTCGAAAAAATAGACCGATGGCTGCATCAATGGCAGACTCCCGCAAATAATCTAACTCCTGAGCAGTTCTGGCCAAACGATTATTATCCCGATACCAACCTAAAAGATATCCTATCAATGGTAAAAAATTGTGACTTGTAATACCTAAAATTTTAGCACGATCTTCTACTTTGCGTCGACGGCCCAATTCGGTATCATTAGCTGTTAGGTTAAACAGTTGAGTGAGCAACCCAATTAATGGCGAATAATTACCAATAGATGCTTCCTCACTGTGTACTTGCAGTATAAGCGGCTGTTTGTCAATTGCATAAGTACTAAGCTCATTGACAAATTGCCCAAGTAATCGAGTTTTACCCATGCCAGCTTCGCCCTGAATCATTACAGACTGTGGCTGACCCGCGAGAGCACGAGACCAGTAGACATTGAGTGTTTCCATTTCTTGATCTCGTTCTATAAGGGGCGTTTGCAATTCATTTGCTTGCTGTCGAGTACGCACACTTTGACGTGGACCAAGCGGAACATATACTGGAACAGGCTTTCGTTTACCCTTGACCTGAATTGGATCTAAAATTTCGTACTCGAAAAAACGACGAGTTTGAAAATAAACTGCATCTGAAACTGCAATTTGACCATTTTTAGCAAATGATTGTAATCGGGAGGCTAAGTTAACCGCGTCACCTATTACAGTAGCTGCCGCACGTCCTGGTGGTCCCACTCGTCCCCAAACTACTGCTCCAGTATTAATACCGATATTAAGTTTGCAGGCTGTTCCTACCTTTTCTAGCATAACTGGCCCCAACTCTTCCATTGCTTTTTGCATATTTAATGCAGCTTGTACAGCTCTAACTGCATCATCCTCATGAGCGCGCGGCGCGCCAAATAGCACCATAAGCTGATCGCCTACAGTTTTGTCTAAATATCCACCTTCACGATCACATTCCTTCATAAGCCGACCAAAAACTTGATTGAGCATTTCGATTACATCCTCTGGGTCGGCATCTTCGCTAGCAGCAGTAAAAGAAGCTAAATCTGCAAATAAAACGGTTACCAGGCGGCGCTCTCCTAGCCATAAAGGAGCAGTACCAGCATTCTGTTGATAACCACAATTAGGGCAAAAATTTACAGCAAAAGGAAGAGGCTTTTTGCATGCACTACAAGTATACAAAGAATAATCAGCGTCTAGTTGTTGCTGGATCACTAACGTAACATAGCCTCCACAGTAATGGTCGGTTCTTGGGTAAGATCTAAGTCTATTGGAACAATGTTATTACCTTGGGGGTTAGAAAGTAGTCTTATTAATGGTTTATCTTTTTGTTCTCGATTTGCTTTTACAACTACACCCTTGTAATTCGCATAGCGTCCACTACAAACAATAATATTTATGCCGGTAGGTAGGATAGGCAGCATAGTGAGAAAGAGTTGTACGATTTCTCGGTTAAGAACAGTGCCTGATAATCGATGCAAAGTGTCAGCCACTTGTTGAGGGCTCAAAGGTCGCCGATCTGGTCGGTTGGCACTGAGAATATCATAAGTGTCAGCTACAGCAGCAATTTCAGCAATGAGTAGAATATTTTTGGTAGCAGAGCGAGGACGTTCAATGGTATTGTGACCCTGCAAACCACGAGGGTAGCCTAACCCATCTTGGCGTTCATGATGTTCTAGAGCGACATGGTTTGTCATCACCGCATTGGGGTTACGAGTGCGTAGTAATTCATAACCTAAACGAGGATGTTCACGCATCCTCTTCTTTTGTTCTACTGTAAGTTGTTTGTCTTCACCAGTTTTAGGTGCCACAAAAATTTTGCCAATATCATGCAATATACAACCAGCCCCTAGTCGCCTCAAATCTTCCCGATTCAAATGCAGTCGTTTGCCAATCATCAAAGCAGCTACAGTTACTTCAATCGAGTGGTTAAAAACAGCATCATCATGACCTTGAATTTGACTCATGCCGGTAAGCGTCTCGACGTCTGTAAGTTCGTCAAGAATAGATGTAACTACCTCTTCTAATTGGATAAATCCTTCATTGCTACGTAAGGCACTACTTACACTAGACGTTTTTATAGCAGAGATAGTTTTATTCGTATCTTTACTTTGTGTATCTATAGAAACTTGTTGGACGAAATCATAAACTCGGGCCAAAGCATATTGAGCATTGCGCCTAATTTCTTCCGATAGTATATCTTCAATCACAACATCAGTAGTGCTGCTATCACTAATGTATACCCTGGAGAAACCACGTCGTTTAAGGTTAGCAATATAATCATTTGTCAGTTGAACACCCTGTCTAAGAAGCACTTGCCCTTGTTCATCAAAAATAGTTTTAGCTAAAACCATACCTGGTTGCAGAGCGTTAGTAGATAATGAAAGCATAACGCATCCTCTTAAGTACTGACTAGTTTATTTGTATGATAGCAATTCTTAACTGCCAAATATCTATTTTCTCCATATGTTTTTTCGGCAATTTCTTGACAGAGCTT
>JAGRBY010000599.1 GCA_020433835.1 Anaerolineae bacterium
CGGAAGACGATCTTTTCATTCGGTTTCTTGGCATACACTAGAGGGGTGGCTTCTTTAGCGGCTCAGCACCGGCTCCGGCTGCTGCATTCCTCTCTCTTGAAGTTTTTTCGTCGTCTGTTTCTTGCCACAACGCAATCTGATGGCTATGCTATGACCATGTTTTGTGAAAGAGAAATGGGGGAACGAATTGAGGATACAACCAGAAACCACTGGCTTGTGGAACCTGAGGATAGGTTCAATCTTCATTCCCTCTCGTCTCATCCGATACATAACTTACATCCGCTGCGGCGGCAGCTTGTTCGACAGCAAGCAACCTTCCGAATTGTACAACCGTCGGCAAGAGTGTCAAGAATGACCCGCCGCTTCGGAAAAGAGATAAATTGGAGCGACAAAGTTTACTTTAATCCCAACGTCGATGACAAAGTAAACTTTGTCGCTCCATTAGAATTATAGAAAGGAAAACAGACCACAATGAACCTCACCCCCCACGATCACGCCTTGTACCGGGGCGATTACGGCCCGGCGGCTAAAATGGCGATGTCGATTATCGTCCGCATGGCCGAAGTGGCCGGCGTCGACCATTTGATGGACATTAGCGCTGCCCATATCGATAGCACGCTCTATATGGGCGACGCCACCCTTGAATTTGCCGAACGGCTGGCCGATTTGGGCGCTAAAGTGGTCGTGCCGACCACGCTCAACGTCAGCGGCGTCGATGAACACCACTGGAATGAATGGGACGTGCCACGGGACTGGGCCGAGAAGGCGCAGCGTCAAATGGTGGCCTACCACCAGATGGGCTGCGTCCCAACCTGGACATGCGCCCCTTATCAGACCGATTTACGGCCCCAATTTGGCCAGCAGATCGCCTGGGGCGAATCAAACGCCATTATCTTTGCCAACTCGGTCATTGGCGCCCGCACCGAACGGTACCCCGATTTAATGGACATTTGCGCGGCCATTACCGGGCGCGTTCCGGCGGCAGGGCTGCATCTTACCGAAAATCGGGCCGGTCAGCTCTATATCCGGCTGCGCGACGTGCCGCTAGCGGTTCAGCAAGATGATGCCTTCTATCCGGTGCTCGGTCACTGCATCGGCAAGCTGGCGGGAGATGCTATCCCGGTCATTGAGGGGCTGGCGGTAAAACCGCAGGAAGATCAGCTTAAAGCCTTTGGCGCGGCAGCGGCCTCCTCCGGTGCGGTAGCTTTATTCCACCTGGTTGGAATTACACCCGAAGCCCCGACGCTGGCAGCGGCCTTTCAGCACAAAGCGCTGCCCCCGGCCATCGAAATCACTTTCGATGATTTAAAGAACGCCCGTCGGGAACTCACAACAGCCACCGGCGCGGCGGTCGATATGATTGTGCTCGGCAGCCCCCACTTTTCCCCGGCAGAGTTCAAGCAGTTGGCTCCACTCGTTGCCGATCAGAAACGCCACCCCGATGTGGAGTTCCTAATCACCTCCAGCCGAGCGATGGCGGCTCTGGCTGACCGGGCCGGCTACCTGGAGCCGCTGCGCCAGTTTGGGGCCAAGCTGACGGTCGATACTTGCATTTTGGCGACCCCGATGCTGCCCGAACGGATTAAAATTTTAATGACAAACTCAGCCAAGTACGCCTATTACTCGCCGGGAATGCTCAAGACGCAAGTGGTCTTCGGATCGCTGGCCGATTGTGTGCAGTCGGCAGTTGAGGGGCGCGTTGTGAGGGATGAAACGCTATGGAACGCATAATTCAGGGAAAAATGGTCGTGGCCGGAGCCGGCCAAGGTCAGGCACTGGTCAGCCGCGACCCGCTCAGCTTTTGGGGCGGTTATGATTACCACAACGGCGAGATTATCGACCGCCGTCACCCGCTGTCGGGCCACATTGCCGCCGGACGAATTTTAGCCCTGCCTTTCACCCGCGGATCGAGCACCACCACCGCCGTGCTGCTCGAAGCCGTCAAAGCAGGCACCGCGCCCGCCGCCATCATCACCACCGGCCCGGATCGCTTCTTCGCCCTGGCTTCCATCGTCGCCGACGAGATGTACGGCACGCCTATTCCGCTGGTGGCCTTATCGGAGGAGGATTTCGCTGCCTTGGAGACAGGGCAGTGGGTTGAGGTAGGGGAGGATGGGAAAGTAACGGTTTCGTAGGAGATTAGAGACTGGAGATTGGAGATTGGTAATCTCTAATTACCAATCTCCAATCTCCTGATAGTAACGTGTTTATGGACGAGTCTTAATTATCATCCCAACGCAAATCGCGACCAATGAGAAGCTCTGTCATCTTGGCGTGATGGGTATTTTTCATCGCGATCTCTTTTGAGGCGAAATGGCCGTCGGGACAAAACTCTCTTTTGACAGAGACATCTAAAAATAGACAATGCCCGCAATAAGTTTGTAATGTTGTTCGTTAAACTCTATACCCAAGGAGACCGTAAAATATATGTGGGTGCAAGCCTGTAAAATATTTGGGTCTTGATTAAACTTTTCCTCAAAATCAATATCCGTTACAGGTAAGTCATATCGGGTTGTATCATAAGTAAACATCGCTCTGATCTGGCGATTTTCCTTAAAACTTACTTTTTGATACACGTGGATATTAGTGGGCTTTATGAGAACTAGAGAATGGTTAACGTTTTCTATTTCATCAACATGAACCGATTTTCCAGTGTTGCCGAATAAAGTGGAGGTATCTGTAGTTAGTAGTTTATCAATCAACGTCTCAATTTTATTAATTGTATCAACTACTTGTAGACGGCGGTTATTAAGAAGCATATTTTCGGATTGATAGCTTTGGGGTGGTGCGGCTGTAACATTAATCTCCACGATATCCAGAAGATTAATATGATCAACCAATTCTGAGGCAACTTCACCATGTTCATTGTCTGAGACCGGTCTAATCCAAATCGGATTTCCGGCTCGCTTGGCTATTTGATATCTATAGCCTTTGCGAGATGATTTTTCCAGTTCAATTCCGGCTATGCATCTTTGGTTATATTTTTTCGAGTTAGCGAGACAAATGAACAGCTTTTTCATTATTGTAGATGAATGATTTGGATATCGGGGTTAATTTCTTGAAGATACTCGGCGAGAAGTTTGCGGTGACATAGTTCGGGAGAGTGTTCACTACATAATAAACAACTTTCGTGCAAAGATTCAAAATTTGTTGCTTCTTTAATATGGCGTGCATCTAATAACTGTAAATATTCTTTGGTATATTCATCCCAAGAAATTTCTTTCTTCCTATACTGACGTAACAACTCTTTTGTGGGCGCAAAATTTAGCTTATGCTCATATCCTATATTTGCAATTCGTTTTGCAAAAAACGATAAGTCTTTGCCTTTTGCGAAGCCTGATAATTGTGAAGTGTTGTTGATTCTGGTATCGATAATTTTCCGCACTTGATTTTGTTCAAGTAACTCAAAAAATTTTTTAGCTGACTTTTCTGTAAAACCTATGGTATAAAGTTTAATCATAAATACACTCTTTTCTTCGATCCGTAACTTTTTATGAACCGATAGATTCTTCCTGATGTGCTATTAAGGCTGAAAAAGCCACATCTTTGCCTCGAAGCCTGTAAGCATCCTCAATTTGAGTCTCTCTGGTCACAACTTCGAAAAAGGTGCTTTGTGGTAGTAATTGTTTGTGATATTTTTTTAATAGCTGATCTTCAAGCTCACTATTAGCTATAGAATTTCCATCTTGCAGTACATGATTAACGTCCATACCTTCTCGCACGAGTTGATAGGAAATCATAGAGAAGCGATGACAATCAAAAGGGTTTGCTTCTGAACACATCAGGGCAATTTTATAGCCACGCTCAAGACCATTTTTGAGTCTCTCGACTCCTTGTTTAAATGCAGTCGTTTCTCTTACTTTATCGAAGTCTACTCTACTATTCTCATCCAGCAATGAGGGTTTTGTATGCCTTGCGCCAAATTCCTTTTCAAAATGCATATATACGATGTTATTTTCTCGTAAAGTTGAATTCAGCGAGGGTTTATTAAATTGAGGCGCGATTCTACTATAAGGAGAGCTTCGAACATCAATCACACAATTAATATCGAATTTATTTAAAAGGTCAATAAGATATTCTATTTTGTGAGTAGAATGACCAATTGTAAATACAGTCTTGTTTGCCATATCAACATTTCTCAATCGTTTTTTAAAGTATATTTGTTCAACTATAGAAGATCAAATCTAAAAATTGAATCCATGTGTTTGGTTGAATATTTATAAGGGTATTCGTAATGATCCTAGCCCAAAATCGGTGTATAATCAACCGATTGTCGGCATTCTTTTTATTGATAGGAATTATACGCCGTGAATTTCCAAGCCTTACCCTACATCATCCTGACCGGAGCCGCATTCGGCACTAATTTGGTCGCCCTGCGCTTTGCGATGGATCAATTCGAACCGTTTGCGCTGGCCGGGCTGCGGCTGGCTGTGGCGAGCGCCGCTTTTTTATTGGTCTACCTTCTCGACCGGCGGCACCATCCCTGGCCGACCGATGCGAAGCTATGGCGGCACGTTTTCCTGGTCGGCACCATCGGCACCGCGATTCCGCAGGTGGCAACGGTCTTATCGCTGCAATACCAGTCGAGCGGCATCACCGCCATCC
>JAGRBY010000059.1 GCA_020433835.1 Anaerolineae bacterium
GACCAGCAGTAACACTTCAGGCGATAAGAGCCTGGGTGCTCTCTGATCCAGCCCTGGAGCAGTCAACTTTGCCCTTTCAAGCAAGCGGTCGGTGGCCACGGAAAAGAGATCGTGGCCAATCCGCCAGTGGAGTTCAACCAGCAGTTTGTGGGTGGGATGAACCAGCTCAAAATGGTAGTAGCGCTGGCCGTGCAGATAGGCGGTGGCTTGACCGTGGGTCAACGATCGGGTAGAGCGGTAGCCCCGGGCGGTGATCAATTCTCTGGCCCGCAGGGCGTCAGCCCGGCTGACTAAAATATCCAGATCACCGGCATGGCGCAGGGCTACATGCCCGTACAGTAACCGGGCCAAAACCGGGCCTTTATAGGGCAAGGCCCGAATGCCGCTGCTTTCCAGCAGGTGCAATAGCTCGGCTAACTCCTCGGCCAAAAATTGGCTGTGGCGGGTATTGAGTTCATAGCCGGCCCACAGTTTGGCCAGCACCGGTTTGGGTATCCTGTCTGCCCCACATCGGCTCAAGTGGGTGTACAATAGCGGAATCAACCCATGGCGGGACGCCAATTGGAGCAGATAGTCCCAATCCAGGTCGGCTGATAAAAACGTTTGGAGGGAGGGGGGACCGGCGCCGGGCATTGGGCGGCGGGCACAGCTCAAAAGCAGCGCCGCTTCTGGCCGCAGCAGCGCTGCCGGGGTGTTGATGATAATGTTAGAGTTCATTGATATCTGTTCTTATGACATAATATAACTTAATGGCCATTACGATAAGCCGGCTTGGGCCGGCGGTCAGGACCGGCCGCCAACTGTGACCGCCAGGATTGGGCGTAGCGACCATTGAGTTGAAGTAAATCGCTGTGGCTGCCCGACTCAACAATACGCCCGTGATCCATCACGTGGATGATATCGGCCTGCATGGCGGTGGTAAAGCGGTGGGTAATAATCAGAGTGGTTCGTCCCGCCGCTAACGCTCTGAAGCGGCTCAGCCAGTCGGCTTCGGCCCACGAGTCCATGGCGCTGGTCGGTTCATCCAGGATAATGAGCGAGGCTTGACGCAGAAAGGCCCGGGCCAGGGCAATGCGCTGCCACTCTCCGCCGCTCAATTCGGTTCCGCCGGCAAACCATTTCCCCAACAGGGTCTCATACCCTTCCGGTAAATGGTTAATAAACTGGTGTGCGCCGGCGGCCCGGGCCGCCGTCTCAATTTTGGGTGAGTCAGCCGCGGCCATAATATCACCCAGGCGGATGTTTTCGGCGATGGTGGCGTTGTACTGCACCGGCTGTTGAAACAAAATGGTAATGCGGCGGCGCAGCTCGGCTAAGGGCAGTCGGCGCAGATCTACTCCGTTGAGTTCAATTCGGCCGGCGGTCGGGTCATAAAAGCGGCACAGCAGCTTGGTTAAGGTGCTTTTGCCGGCTCCGTTGGTGCCGACAATGGCCACAATCTGGCCTGGGGCGATGGTTAAATTTAAATCTTGTAGAGCATACCGCTCGCTGCCGGGATAGTGAAACGTCACCTGCTCAAACCGGGCGCTAACTCCGCCGGCCATGTTACCTAATGAGGCCGGCTGCGGCGGGTCGGTGATGGCCGGTTCTAAAGCCAAAAACTCAAATAGGTCACTCAAAAACAGGAGATTATAGTAGATTTGGCTGACCTCACCCAGCAAGGAGCGCATTAAGGCTTGTCCCTGATTGAAGGCCTGGTAAAATAAAACCAGGTCGCCCAGGGTGAGCTGGCTCTCAACCAGCCGCCACAGCATCCAAACCATGCTCAGGCCGGTAATGAGTAGGGCCACCAGCCCTGCCCCCAACTCGGCCGGAATCTGGTCTTGGGCTAGTTTGAGCCGCCCCTGGCGCAGCTGGCGGCGTAGCCCCTGAAAGGCTGTTTGAAAGTAACCGCTCAGGCCAAACAGCCGGAGCTCGGCCGCGGTCTCGCCGCCGGTCAGCAGCCAGTCATAGTACCAGACCCGCCGTTCAACAGCGGTGGTTTGCACCCGCCACTGATGCTGCTTGAGCGTGTAGTGCAAAACCACCCCGAAGGCGGGCAGCGTGCTGAGCAGCAGGGCTAAAGGTAGCCACCAGCCGTATGGGATCAGGATCAGGGCCATAGTGATCAGGGTTAGGCCATTTTGCAGTAAACTGCCGCCATGTTCCAACAGGGCCAGGGTGCGGTAGCCGGCGTCATCTTTGGCCCGGTGTAGGTGATCGTAGTAATCGGGTGACTCATAGAAGGCCAGGTCCAGCGCCGTTGATTGGGTATGGATCAAGCCGCTAATATAGTCTGTCACTAACTCGGCCTGCACAGTGCGAACCCAACCGCTTATGCTGCGCAGCACTTCAGTTAACAGCAGCACCAAGCCCATCAGCGCGGCTGTGAGCAAGACCGGCCGTAGGCCGGACCAACTATGGGGGGCGTCAAGCAGTGGTACCAGGTGGTTGACCAGGGTTCGGGTTAAGTACACCGTGGCCGCCGGCAGCACGCCCTGCCCCACCAACAGCCCCAGCCAGACCAGGGTCCAACCTCGCGAGGCGCTCCAGACCAGACCCAAAGCCCGCTTTAAGTAGGGCAGTTGGGCCAGCGCGTTTTTGGATTTTTTAGATAGAAATTTTAGCGTCGCCGTCATTTTAGCAGCTATATTTTTGCGTTAACCGGCCCACCCGGGGCATGGCCGCTTGCCAGGTGGCAAAACGATCCGGGAACTGCTTGGCCACCGCCCGGGCCATATCGCCCACAGGGGTGCTGGTAGCCATGAGCCTCATGATCAGTCCATCGATCTGACCCTCGGTATTGAGCTGAGGGATATAATTCGCCGCTTGCCGGTGCAGGTGGGCCGGTGATAAGGGCGTGGCTTGAAAGCTGGACTGCTGAAAATGGGCTTTCAGCGAGCCAGCCGGGCTCTCCACCCGGGTGACCCAATTCCAAACGTAATCACCGCCTATTAAATGAGCCTGGATATCAAGCGAGACCCGATCATCGGGGGCCAGATCAACCGGCTCTAACCAAGGAAAGAATTGGTGGCCGTAAATACACTCTGGCCGGTCGGGCGCGTTGGAATAGCCTATATCATCAGCTACAACGGCGTCAAACCACATCGCGTAGCCACAGGCGGTACCGGCCCGGCTAACGGTCCAGGTCGTGCCCCCCTTGACATGGGGGCTGGTCAGCGTGGTATAATCCAGACTGGCCCAGCACCCCGGTTCGGTCAAAAGCCGGTCGAGTGATATCCTCATTTTTTCCCAACTATGAATGACCAGGTTATGCGCCGCTCGCATATCGAGATCATAAGGGTTGTCCAACCAGGGCGACGTATAGCGTTGGTATAAATTATCGGCCTCGATCACGGCCGCCCAGAGCGTATCGCGTTGGGGAATTTGCCTCCCGCCCGGTGCTAACAAGCGCTGCCGGGCGTCGATGATGGCCGGCAGATGGTGGCTGTAGAGCGGTAAGGTGCCGCGCAGATCGGAGATTAACAGGTCAGCCGGTTGGGGTAAGGTCACTTCGGTCGATGCGGCCTGGATAAATTCGATGCGGTCGGCGTAGCCGTTGGCTCGGGCCATCTCGCGGGCCACCTGTATGGCATCGTTCGTCTCGATGGCGTAGACGCGCCGCGCCCCAAAGCGGCAGGCTAGCAGGGCAAAGATGCCGGTACCGGTGCCGATATCCACCACTACCCCGTCCGGGGGCAGGTTTTGGCGCAGGGCCTCAACGTAGGCCGCCATGCGGGTGGTATCGGCGATCATGTCGCCAAAGTCGGAGATGCTGTACATAGGGATACTCCTTTCAAGACAGGGTGGTTAGGTATCGGTTGCCGATCGTCGGTTGTCACTTTGGAGATGATCTAAAATTACGCTAACTACTTCCGGCAGCAGCATCAAATCACGCGGTACGGCCAGCCGGTAAAATGGAAGGGCTCCGGCCAGTTCCGATAACCGCTCAAACTCGCGCTGGGCCCGGCCGCGGTCACTGATATCCAGCCGGAACGAATAGTTGAGCAGGGCCACCAGGGCCGCTCTGGCCGGTAGGGAAGTAACGGTGATGGTTTCATGACGGGCGGCGTCGTCCGGAGCGGCCAGCACAAAGATTGCCTGCAGCGGGGCAGTCTCGGCATGGTAGGTCAGCCAGGGGCTGGCCAGACTCAGGCGTTTTTTATCGGTATAGTGGGCTACCGGTCCGGTATCCGCTTCCACGCCCGCCATCACGGCCAGGCTATCGGGCCATAAGCGAAAGCCCGGATAGCTGGGAACAGCATAGAAGGCGTCTTTGTTGGGTTCCACCAACAGGCAGTCATCGGTCAACATAGGATGGCCCTGCCGGCAGAAGCCGGCGCTCAGGGTCGATTTGCCCCAGCCGGAGTCGCCCAGAAAGGCGATCGCGCCGTTAGCGACCAGGACGGCGCTGGCGTGCAGGACGGTTTGGTCCTGCTGGCTGAAGATCATGGGCAGCACCTGGTCGAGCAGCAAGTGGCGGATGGTCTCCAAAGGGGTGCCCGGTTGGGGAAACCCAACGATTTCGCGGCGCCCCATGAAAATTAAGAAATCGGCTAGCTCGCAGAAGCGCAAGATATAGATGGCACCGTGGCGACCCAACCGCAGCCATGCCCGGCCGTCGGCATCGCCATAGTGGTGAAACCATTCAAACCGGTTCAGGTTGAGGGTGCCGCCGGTCCCGAGCCAAAATTTATAGTCCGGGGGTCGGTGATAAGCGCTGTTTAACTCAAGAGGAAGGCTACTGGCCAGGGTGTGACCACAGTAATTATACATTTTCATAGGCTGTTCGCTGTGCAATTAATGAAGCAGGCCCGGTAGACGAGCGATTGGTGTTGATAGAATCGACGAGTGTGGTAAATTCATATCAGCCGATTCAATATTTACTCTATGAGATTGGTTCAATCTCCCCAACAGCCGGATGTATCAGGCAGGGGTTAAGCAAAATCGCTTCTGCTGAGACGAGGGTGAATACAACTTCAAGACAAGATCTGCCCTAAGGCACAAGGTTACGGTAAAGAATTAGGCGCGTCTATTTGGGTTATTCATACCCGCACCCTCTACTATTGATCCAGATCCTGCCTTGGTTAGATGCTGGACTTTACCGTAAAAAACTAGAGAGGGTGTTCTATAGCTTTTCTTCGTGTTCATAGATTACCTCCTAACATAGATAACTCATCTACCGGGACTACCTCATTAATTGTGCTGCTAAGGGATATACGCTAAAGCCGTTTTATGGCTAAGATCTATAATTTGTGGCGACTTAACCAATAGGTTAAAGTCACCGCTTGCCAAACCGGAAAGCCATCCTCCGTCCACTGGTTCGCTTGCAAACAGCGCCGGTACGCAGCCCGGACAGCTGAGATATCGACGTAAGCGCTGATCCGGTTTAGTTGGCCGGCCATAATTTCATTAATAAAATCACGTTTGAGCTGCAACCAGGCCTCAAAGAAGTCTGGCCCTAAGTGCTCTTTGCCGGTGCGCCAGCAAACCGACTCTGGCAGCCTCCCGGCCATGGCCCGGCGCAGAATGATCTTGGTATGGCCCCGATTTATTTTCTGTGACCAGGGTAAAGCCAGACAGAACTGCACCAGGCGGGTATCGAGCAGCGGGTGGCGGGGTTCCACCCCTTGCTGGGCAGCAATTCGGCCATAGCGTTCAATCCCCACGGTCAGGCGGGGAGCCTTAAAAAATCTAGCGGTCGCCTCGGTTAAGGTGGAACAGTGAGTGGTATCGAAATTCTCATAAAGCTGCTGCAAGCGGCTGGTTACATTGACATTTCGGGCAAAATCCGGGTTGATGATCGTGCCGGCAATAGCTTCTTGGAATAGATCCCGTTCACTGCTGAATTTGCGCCGGATCTGTTTCAATACGGCCGGTATGTAAGGACTGAGATGGCTGAGACTATTATAGTAAAGCAGATTACGGGCTGAGTAGCCATAGGTTTGCAGCCCCATCGCTTCGCGCACTGCGGTCGGCCAGCGCCCGGCGCGGATGAGATAGTTGATATGATGGGTGGTACTCAGCGAGGCGACCATATCGCCATCGATGCCGTCCAGCACCGCTCGGAGGTGATAGCGGCGGGCCAGGAGGTACATGCTCAAAGGCACGTGCCAGATCAAATGGTCGAACAGGTCATCGCAGTGGTGTAGGGTCTCATCCAATTCAGCCGTATACTGGCTAAGCTGGTCGGGCCGGATGGTGTGGGCTTCCACATGACCCTGGTTTAGTACGGCCCGGGTGTGGGTGGTTTCAAGGCAGTGGACGCCCTCGTTTGAAATGGCAGACAGCGTGTGCAGCCGGCCCTGGCCGTTGGCCGGCACCATCTGGCGGGCCAGCCCAACAATGGCCGACGAGTCTAGGCCGCCGCTCAACATGGACGCCATGGGATAGGCGCTGCGCAGGCGGCAGCGCACCGCTTCGCTAAAGACCTCCAGGAAGGCGGCAGTATACTCCTCATCGGAGCGGCAGCGAATTTCAGCACCGGGATCGAGCCGAAAGTGGGTTTGCCACCGGCAATGAGAGCCCTCGATGACCAGGGTTTGGCCCGGCGGAAAGCGGTAGATCTCCTGGTAAAAGGTGCTGGTCTTGTCGATCTCTTCCAGCCGCTCCATCAGATAGTCGGCTACGCGGGCCTCATTGAGTCGGCGCGGCACCTCCGGTAGGGTCAGTAGGGCCTTGATCTCGGAGGCGAAAGTGAAAATGCCGGGACCATAGTAGTAGTAGAGCGGTTTTACGCCAAAAAAGTCGCGGGCGCAGATGAGTTGGCGGCGGCGGCCGTCCCAGATCACAAAGGCGAAATCGCCGATGAGTTTGGCCGGGCAGGCGTCGCCCCACTTAGCGTAGGCGGCCAAAATGAGCTGGCTGTCGCTGAGCGTCTGCGGCGGCTGGTCGATCAGGTTCAGGGCGCTGATCAGTTCGGTCCGGTTGTCAAGCCGGGCATCGGCGGTAATGGCTAACTGGCCGCCGCTGTCAACCAGCGGCAGTGTCTCGTGCAGCGACTCCGGGGTGGTCCACAACATACAGTGGGCCAGGCCGGTTGGTCCGCAGTGCCAAATGGCCGACCGGTCCGGCCCGCGATGGTGCAAGCTGGCGATCATCCGCTGCAAGTCGTCCTCGGCTACCGGCCGTTGGTCGAAGTAATGTATACCGGCCAGGCCACTCATACAGTCTGACCTGTCTTAAGATAAAAATGTTTCGGTAAAGGGGTCAAAGCGGTGGTGTATGTCATTATCATCATCGTCAATAGCCAGGCCATCCAGTTCGACCCAGGCATGCGCTTCAAGTTGGCCGGCTTCCTGTCGAACACCGATACGTAGCTCGCCCGGAATAGACCGGCGGCGCATCAGCCACCACAAGGTCAACGAACGGGGCAAACAGTTAGCAGCCAATGGGCTGTAACGAACGGCCAGTTTCATTAAGCGGGCCAAGCTGCGGGCTTCCTGGTGCCCAACGGCGGCTGGTCGGAGCGGTCGCCGGTGTGGTGGTGCCAACTTTATCAGTAGACATCGCAGCCTGCGGAAGCCCAGCAGCCGTAGGGCCAGCGTCATAAGCGGCAGCCACAGTAGTAATCGCAGCAGCAGCAGCTGTTCGGTGTCGGATAAACGGCGGAAGGTGCGCCACTTACGCGCGATCAATCTCTACCAGACCATACTCTAAAAACTGCTCCAGCAAAGCGGTCATGTCCTGGCGCAGCAGGTTTTCATCTACCTCATATTCTGCCAAAAGCGCTTGAAACGCGGCCTCAAAAGACTCGGCGGAGGTCAACAGAGTCCACATGCGTGCGCCCACCTCATCCAACCCAAAATAGGCTTCACTGTCCAGATGCAGCAGGACCATTTCGCCACCCAATTCGCGTACCAAGACGCCGGGTGAAGCCAAGATTTTTTCATTTAATAAAACGTCCATAATTTGTCTCCCAAGATTTTGTGATTTATATAAACCCCGTTCAAGATTGCAAAGTCGCGGGGTGGCAGGGTTGAGGGGGGCAAGTAGCAAGGTGCAGGTGGCAGGATTGATAATTGTCACTTATCAATTGTCTAAATGAACCTTAGTTCGATGATTCGTAGGTGACTGTCACTTTTTGAGTGACAGTCACCCTTCTTTGAACGTAGGTTAAATAACATCAGCAAAGGTGCGTTCGGTTTTGCGGAAATACCACAGGCCGCTAATAAGCAGCACCACAACCAAACCAATCGACAGCAGGAAGCCGGGCCAGTAGATGGTGGTATTGCCCAAGATAGCCCAGCGAAAACCATCGATAACGCCGACCATGGGGTTGAGCGCGTAAAGCAGCCGCCACTGGTCGGGGACGACATTGCTGCTAAAGCCAACCGGTGAAATATACAAGCCGAACTGCACAATAAACGGCACAATGTAGCGGAAGTCGCGGTATTTAACGTTGAGCGAGGCCATCCACAAGCCGGCCCCAAGGGCGGCACTGCAGGCTAATATAATGAAGAAAGGCAGCAGCAGAACGGGCCAGCCGGGAATGTACTGGTACCAGATCATCAAGACGATCAGGATTGAAAAAGCAATGGCGAAATCAACAAAGCTGACGACGACCGAGCTAAAGGGAATAGCCAGCCGGGGGAAGTAGACCTTCGAGATCATACCGGCGTTGCTAATCAGACTGTTGCTGCTTTCGGACAGGGCGTTGGCAAAGAGCTGCCAGGGCAACATGGCCGAATAGACTAAAATAGGGTAGGGCACGCCGTCGGAGGGCAGCTGGGCCAGCCCGCCAAAGATAATGGTGAAGATAATCATGACCAGCACCGGCCGGATAATGGCCCAGGCTATGCCGATAACAGTTTGTTTGTAGCGGACAGCTACATCGCGCCAGGCCAGGAAAAAGAAGAGTTCGCGATAGCTCCATAGGTCACGCCAGTAGTGCTTAATGCCCTGGCCGGGTTCTAAAATGAGTTCGTCTTTTAATAGGGTCATAGGGTTTATAGTTTATAGAGTTAATTGGGTTGCAAGGTTGCAGAGTTGCAGGGTTGCAGGGTTACAGAGCTGCAGGGGTGCTTGTGATCTTAGCCTCAGCCTTAGCCTTAGCCTTAAATCGGTTGGCAACAGTGCGCTCGGTTTTACCGAAGCTTCGCCGCCTGCTGATTTATAGGTGTTTTTACCACAAATAAACAAGCATGTAATACAGCAGTTTGGTGTACTCGCGGCTAACAGTTTGGCGGGTTGATTTGGTTGTCCACCAATGGGATAAATCAGGAGCCATAGAGGCCGGAATGGGAACAAAGAAAAGCTGGGCTTGCTTACCAATAATCCGGTGAAAGGTCCAACTGGCGCGACGCATGTGGAAAGGGTCGCTGACAATGATGACCGATTGGATATCAGGATTTTTGGTTAGGATCTGCTTGAGTTCAACGGCCTCATCATAGGTGCTAGTCGCGGTCGAGGTAAAAGGAACAATGGCCTGGGGGTCAACGCCCAAGGCTATGGCCTGGCTTTGTGAGATGTAGTCGGGGTTGACAGGCCGCCCATCTTTAGGTGTTTCGCCGCTGAAAAAGAGCCGAGGCGCATAACCTTTCTCGTAGAGCTGGGCCGCATATTTGCCGCGGTTGGGGTTGCCACCCAAAACGTGGATGAGGTCAACCGGTTGGAGGTCATCGTGAACCACAAGAAAATCGCCTATCGCTTGTGCAAGTGAGGTGCGATTGACCCAGATGAGACTGACTGTAAACAGCAGCCCGCCTATTATTCCCCAAAGGGCGCGTCGAAACGGTCTGGTCATTAAGTAAGTATTAAATGGCGATCCGGCATTGTCTCTTTATACCACTCAATCGTTTTGCGCAGTCCCTCTTCAAAGGCAACGCTCGAGCGAAAACCAAAATCGTGCTCGGCTCTGGTAACATCCAACTTGCGACGCGGCTGGCCGTTGGGTTTGCTGGTGTCCCACACAATGTCGCCTTCAAAGCCGGTTAGACGAACGATGGTTTCCAGCAGGTCTTTGATGCTTATCTCAAAGCTGCTGCCCAGGTTCACCGGCTCGCTGCGGTTGTAGCGTTCAGAGGCGAGCACGATGCCTTCGGCGGCATCTTCTACGTATAAGAACTCGCGTGTAGGTGAACCATCGCCCCAGGCTACCAGTTCTTTTTTGCCGGCGGCTTTGGCTTCCAAACATTTACGGATGAGCGCCGGGATAACGTGCGAACTTTCTAAATCGAAATTGTCTTTGGGGCCGTATAAATTAACCGGCAGTAAAAAGATGCTGTTGTAGCCGTACTGCTGGCGGTAAACCTGGCTCTGCACGAGCAGCATCTTTTTGGCCAGGCCGTAAGGGGCGTTGGTTTCTTCCGGGTAGCCCAGCCACAGATCTTCCTCTATAAAGGGCACCTGGGTATGCTTAGGGTAGGCACAGACGGTGCCGATAGCCACAAACTTGTCAACCTGAGCCTGCCAGGCTTCGTGCATGAGCTGAACGCCCATCATCAGATTGTCGTAAAAGAATTCAGCTTGATGGGCACGATTAGCCCCAATGCCCCCGACACTGGCCGCTAAATGAATAATAAGGTTAGGCCGGGTGTCGTGCAAAAGCTCTAAGATGGCCTCTTTTTCCCGCAGATCATACTGGGCTTTGCGGGGAACGATGATCTCTGCTGCACCACGCCGGCGGAGTTTATCGACCACGAATGAGCCTAAAAATCCGGCTCCACCGGTAACGCATACCCGCTTATCGCGCCAAAATGTTTGAGAATTGGGCCACGCTGGGGTGTTATGGGCCATGGTAGGTGCCTCCTTTTATGAAACAAGGTAAATTGTTTAGTGGTAACGGGTTAGTTTAATAGGCTAAGGCTGAGGCTAAGGAATAACAATTAATTAACTTACCCAATTCTGCCGGGTAAATAGGTGTTGGTAAATGGTAATTAGAGACTGGAGATTGAATAACCAATTACCAGTTACTATTTACCAATTACCTAAACGCAAATGTGGAAGTTGTTTTCTTCACGATCCTAAGAATAAATAATTTTATATGGAGAAGCTTCAAGTCAAAAAACTGTTTTCTTAGCCTTTGCCTTAGCCTTATTTCATTCTGGTATGGGACAAGCGTACAGTATTAACGCCATTAGTGATCTATGGCATTCACTTCCATACTTTTAATTTGGTCTTGCCAGTGATGCCAGCTGTTAAAGCGCGTGTGTAAAATGCGGCGACCTTTGCCTGGGGCCGGTAAGCCGGCCAATTCCAAATCGGCATCGACCATAATACGGACCATTTCGTGAAAGTTAACCCGGGCTTCCCAGCCCATCACTTTGCGGGCTTTGACGGCATCGGCCAACAGAAAATCAACTTCAGTGGGGCGGAAGTAACGGGGATCGATACGAACATATTCCCGCCAATCAAGCCCTACGTAACCAAAAGCCTCTTCTAAAAATTCACGCACAGTATAGGCCGCGCCGGTACCGATGACAAAATCATCAGCGCGATCCTGCTGCAGCATTAGCCACATGGCCTCGACGTACTCCGGGGCATAACCCCAATCACGTTTGGCCTCCAAGTTGCCTAAATAGAGATGTTCTTGCCGGCCGGCCATAATGCTGGCCAGTGCCCGAGTTATCTTGCGGGTCACAAAGGTTTCGCCGCGCCGAACCGATTCGTGATTAAAGAGAATACCGTTACAGGCAAAGAGGTTATGGCCTTCGCGATAGTTGCGGGTAACCCAGTAGGCGTACACTTTGGCGGCGGCATACGGGCTGCGCGGCTCAAAGGGAGTGGTTTCGGTTTGGGGCGGTGGGGCGGCCCCAAACATCTCGCTGGAAGAAGCCTGATAGAAGCGGGTTTTGATACCGCTTTTACGGATAGCTTCTAACAGCCGAATGGTTCCCATGCCGGTCGTATCGCCCGTGTATTCCGGCATATCAAAACTAACCCGCACATGGCTTTGGGCGGCCAGATGGTAAATTTCGTCGGGGCGCACATTGTAGATAATATCGAGCAGGCTGCCGGTGCTGGTGATGTCACCATAGTGAAGATGCAGTTGCACGCCAGGGCCATGGTGCGGGTCGCAGTAAAGATGGTTAATGCGATGCGTGTTAAAGGTGCTGGCCCGGCGGATCAATCCGTGAACCTGGTAGCCTTTGCTAAGTAGAAGTTCGGCCAAATAAGAACCATCCTGGCCGGTAATACCGGTGATGAGTGCTGTGGGCATAATAGTATCCGTTTTATGAATGTCGATAAAGTTGAGTTGATACGATGTGAGAAGAAAGGCTCCGCCATTAGCCAGGTGTAGAATGTCGTACCTGGACTTGAGGTCCGATAGTGGCGGGTAGGCTCCGCCGAGACCTGCGCCATAAGGGCTGCGCAAGCTCATATCGGACAATGATGTTATTCTCCGGAGCGGCGGCTACAACAGAGAATTTTTTAATTTAAGGAGCAATGTTGTATCGCGGTTACACGCTTTATAAATGATACAACATTAACCAACACACGTCTTGGGGCTGGTCAAAAAAAGCGTTTCTCTCAATCAAGTAGTTGATGGGATACGAAAAGAAAAGAAAAAGGGGAAAACAGCTTTGTTTTAGAGAAGCGCAATTATACAGCAATTATTGAATTTTATAGGGAGAGCGTTCTTTGGCGTCTAGGCTGTAAAGAATGTCTCTCGCCCGTATATTATTCAAATTGGGCGCAATAGAAATTTATTGCGAACCTATCCTATATACGTGGCTCTCTCTTCTAATTGCTATCATCAGAACTCTAGCACAACGTTCTTAGAAGAGACTTTGAAAAAAAATAGAAAATCGTTAGAATTTTTGGCTAACCCGAGTAACGTATGGGCCGTCCCCGGCCTCGGCTGCGGCGACGTTTGGGCTGAGGCTCTAAGGCCTCGGTAGTGCTCTCCTCAAGCTGACAAACATCAACCTGAACCCGGTTGGCATGGCCTAAAATATCAAGTAAAACCTGCACGCGTTCCGAAGGGGTACTTGGCCCGTCGAAAATAGCCAGCATATCTTGAAAAGGCCCCTCTTTAATTTTGACGGTATCACCTTTTTTAAAGGAATGGGTTGAACGATAGTGGGCTACTTCAAAATCTTGCAGCTTTTTTTGAATTAGCTCGATGATTTCAGCCGGTATGGGGGTGGGCAGTTCATCAAACGTTACAATTCGCCGCAGCCCCGGTGTCCACTGAATTTGTGAGAGGCCAACCGTTTCGAAATCAATTTTGCTGAATAAGTAGCAGGGAAAGAAAGGTTCGTTTTCTTGGTTTGCATGAGCGGCTTTTATTTCGGGTAGGTAAGTATGAATACCTTGCTCATGAAGAAGAGACGCCAACTGATATTCAGCATTGGGTTTTGTATGAAGGGTATACCAGTGTTCCATAAGATTAACCAGTGATACTTATATACAACCTTACATCAGTTATGAGATTTTTAAGGGTTCAGTAAGTTTTTTGGCTTTTGGTCGTTGCGTTAGATAACGTATTGGGTCTCAAAAGCGTTATGCTAACGGGTCGATTTGATAAAGACCAATATATTGGTTTTATCAATAGTTCATTCTTAGAAAAATTTAACTTTCGAGAAAAAGGATAACATATCCTTGATGGAATTTAAATAGCGATCATGGCCTATTATATTGTGAAATATTTTACGCTGTCTTTACGGGAAGCGGGTTGGATATAGGGTAATATCCACAGATATACTTGTTTCGCTCTTGTGTAGGCGCTTGCACATAAGCAAAAATCCAAGAAAGGTAATAAAGAAGGCAGAAAGCCGAACAAACGAAGGAGACAAACCAGTGGCCTTGACCAATGCCTCATTTTGTAAAGAGGGACTGAAGTCATAGGACCAATTGGTGGTTGTCTATTACGGAAAAAAATAGTATTCTTTATCAAAAGAAAAAAGTCTTCTCCATATGTTGCGAGCATAATAGAGAAGACCTAAGACCTCACGTTAGAGGTAAGTTTGGATAATTGGAAGCGTTGCCATCGCGATAACTATCCAGGAGACCTCAATTGTGAGGTCTTTATATTTGATTGTAATACCCTTCACTATTCACCTCCTTTCTTTGTAAAACTTAATAGATGAAAAAAGGATAACATATCCCTGATGGAATTTAAATAGCGATCATGGCCTATTATATTGTGAAATATTTTACGGCATATTTACGGTAAAATCGTAAGTAATTATTAACACTATGGTTGCATTTTTTAGAAACCAGGGTTTTTAGCGTTAAAAAGAAACGTCTTTTGCCCCAAAAGGGTATCAATGAGACATCAAAACCCTGGTTTCTTGTCGTAATCCTTTAAAGTGCAACGGTAGTGGTTAATAAATAGCCTCTTTTTTGTTAAAGCCATCGGGTTTTGGTACTATGTTGAGCATGGTACTTCAAGACCCTTCATCTCAATTGTTGGGGTTTTCCTTAGTTCGGGTAGCCAAATAGCACATAAATTTACTGTATCCTGCCGAAAAGCCACTTTGCCCCTGGCCTGGTAGCGCAACATTAAACCGTGGAGAGAGGTAAAGAACCCAGGTTTTTGCCTAAATTGTAAGCATGTTGCCCAATTGAGCACCCATATAAGCCTTTGCGGGTCGCATGTTCAAGAAAAACCTGGGTTCTAACGCTACCACGATTTAGTGCAGAGCTACCCCTGGCCTGAAGAGAGGAAGTTATTCATCGTGCCCCATATCGACGATATTTCACAGCACTCTGCCGCCTCCGCCGAACGTTTAGGCGAGGTGGCACGATTATTTGGCCGGCTTGGGTTTGTGGCCTTTGGCGGTCCGGCGGCCCATATAGCTATGATGCATGATGAGGTTGTCGTCCGCCGTAAATGGTTAGACGACCAGCACTTTCTGGATCTCATCGGCGCAACCAGCTTGATCCCCGGCCCCAGCTCAACAGAGATGACTATCCATCTGGGCTACTTGCGGGCCGGTTGGCGAGGCTTAATTGTGGCCGGAACCTGTTTTATTTTACCGGCGGCTTCGATGGTGTTGATATTGGCCTGGCTCTACAGCCAGTATGGTCAACTTCCGGCGGCCGGATGGCTGCTGTATGGAGTGAAGCCGGTGGTGATTGCCATTGTGGCGCAAGCGCTGTGGATATTAGGTCGCAAAGCGGTTAAAGGATGGATGACGGCCGTGGTTGGCGTTATTGCTACTGCCCTTTATTTTTGGGGTTGGAATATAATTCTGCTATTATTGGTAGGCGGCGGCGTGGTCATGCTGATAAGCAATATCCGGCGCTTACGCGGGGCGAATGGGGTTGGCCTTGCGCTTGTGCCGCTCGGGTCATCGCTCTTTAACAACGCCGCTGTTCCGGCCTGGCAAACCGAATCAGCGATCAATCTGTTGACGCTGTTTCTCACCTTTCTCAAAATCGGTTCGGTGCTGTATGGCAGTGGCTATGTCTTGTTGGCGTTTTTAAGAAGTGATCTGGTGGTTAACCTGGGATGGTTAACCGATCAGCAGTTAATCGATGCTGTGGCAATTGGGCAGTTGACGCCCGGCCCGGTATTTACAACGGCAACCTTTATCGGCTATGTGCTGGCCGGCTTTCCGGGAGCGGTGGCGGCGACACTGGGTATTTTCTTGCCGTCGTTTTGTTTGGTGGCTATCAGCAATCCGTTTATCCCGCGTATTCGCCGTTCGCCGTGGGCCAGCAGCCTGTTGGATGGTGTCAACGTCATCTCTTTGGGCTTAATGGCGGCGGTAACATGGCAGCTCGGTGAGGCTTCGCTGATCGATCCGCTCACCTTTGCTATTGCTATCGGGGCGGCTGTTCTGCTCTTTCGCTATAAAGTCAACACAACCTGGCTTATTTTAGGAGCTGCCACCATAGGGTGGTTAAGCCAGGGCGGCACCCTGTTGGTTTTATGAAGGCTTTTGGGTTTTTGCTGTTATCATGTTTTAGAGGAAAGGAACTCCATGCATGCAATGTAGTCATACGGACCAAATCAATACCGATATTACCCCCAGTGCCAACGGCTGTGAAGAGTGCTTACAAATGGGCGACCGTTGGGTTCATTTGCGCATCTGTTTGATCTGCGGCCATGTCGGTTGCTGCGACTCTTCAAAGAACAAACATGCCACCAAACATTTCCACAGTACCAACCATCCGCTTATTCAATCGTTTCAACCGGGTGAAACCTGGATATGGTGCTATGTTGATGAAGTGGCGATGGACGCGCCCGGCAAAGTGTGGGAGTAAGGCTGGGCGCGTAGTAAATCTAATTGACAAATTAGCAGACTAAGGTATTCTACTACCCTTTTAGGCGTGGTTAACGCCGTGGTAAATTACCATGAGTGACTTTGTTGCGCACAACCAATATCGCGAGTATCCAATCGAAGAGATGCAGCAGCGGGCGGCAGATTTTTATGCCGATGTAAAACGGCGGCGCACCGTACGCGATTTTTCTTCTCGACCTGTCCCCCGTGACGTTATCGAAAACTGTCTGCGGGCGGCCGGTACAGCGCCCAGCGGCGCTAACCAGCAGCCGTGGCATTTTGTTGTTGTCACCGATGCGGCCCTTAAAAAACAGATTCGAGAAGCCGCCGAAGAGGAAGAGCGAACCTTCTATAATGAACGTGCTCCCGAGGAATGGCTCGATGCGCTGGCTCCGCTGGGGACCGATGCCAACAAACCTTTTTTGGAAACCGCGCCTTACCTCATTGTCATTTTTGCCCAAAATTACGGTTTGCGGCCCGACGGCAGCAAGGTTAAACATTACTATGTCAGCGAGTCGGTCGGCATTGCAACGGGCGTGCTGATTACGGGGCTGCATCAGGCCGGGTTGGCAACGCTAACCCACACGCCCAGCCCTATGAACTTTTTAAGCACTATTCTCAACCGGCCCTCAAATGAACGGGCTTTTCTTATTTTAGTGGCTGGTTATCCGGCCGATGAGGTTCGGGTACCACAAATTACGAAGAAATCGCTACATGAAATTGCCACTTTCGTCTGAGCGTTGGTGGAGCTGAGGGAACAACGCCGTGCAAGGTACCAAAACAAAGGCAGGCAGTACGCCCGCAAATCAAGAAGAGATTATCCCTAAACCGGCCGAGCAGAGCTGGACGCGGTACGCACCGTGGGGTGTTATTGCCTTTGTTGTTCTGCTGGTTGTTATTTTTCACAACCAACTGCTGCAGCAGTTAGGTAACGCTTCATGGAATATTTGGTTGGGCGCTGTGGCCCAGGGGCTTGGCTATGGCGCTGTAGCCATTGGCGTTTACCTCACCTTTCGCATTCTCGATTTTCCCGACTTGACCATAGACGGCAGTTTTCCACTGGGCGCGGCTATCAGTTCGGCCTTAATTATTGCCGGTTGGAGCGCCTATCTGTCACTGCCGATGGCCTTTATTGGTGGGGCGCTGGCCGGAGTCGCCACCGGGCTTATTCATACTCGGCTCAATATCAACGGGCTGTTGGCCTCTATTCTGGTCTTGACCGGAGCATTTACCATTAACCTCAGGATTATGGGCCAATCGAATATTCCCCTTTTGGAGGCCGACACCATCTTTTCCCCCTTTAAGCCCTTTTTTCGAGAGCTGTTTATCGAACAATGGGATCGGGCCTGGCTTCGTGTACACACCAATGTTTTGTCAATTGTCGTTTTTTTGGCGCTTATCGTGCTGATCAAGCTGGCTATCGACTGGTTTCTGCATACCGAAATTGGGTTAGCTATGCGGGCCACCGGCGATAACCCGCAGATGATCCGCGCGTTGGGGGTTAACACCGACGGCATGAAAATTTTAGGGCTGGCCATCTCGAACGGGTTGGTCGGGCTGTCGGGGGCGCTGATGGCTCAGTATCAGGGCTTTGCCGATGTCAACGTCGGTGCCGGCTTGATTATCGCCGGGTTAGCAGCGGTCATTATCGGTGAAACATTGTTTCGACCCAAAAATATCGCCTGGGCAACTTTTGCTGTGGTAGCCGGTATGATTGTCTATCGCTTGGCCATCGCTCTGGCGCTCATTGTGCAAATTCCCCTGCCTGGTATGGATGACACCTTTAAGTTAGAAGCCACCGATGTTAAGCTCGCTACCGCACTGTTGGTACTGGCCGCCCTGGCCATTCCGCAAATTCAGCGGCAGCGACAGCAGCGGCGCAGGCGAATGGGTTAACGATGCTTAAAATTTCGAACCTCAACATGCTCTTCAACGCGGGCAGTATTAATGAAGTCCACGCTCTGCGGGATATTGACCTGCATCTGCCGTCGGGCGAGTTTGTAACCATCATCGGCTCTAATGGGGCCGGTAAATCAACTTTGCTCAACACGGTAGCCGGTGTTTTTCCGATTACCGGTGGCACCATTTTTATTGACGACCGAGACGTTACCGACTGGCCGGAATATCGTCGTGCCAGTTTGGTGGGCCGGGTTTTTCAAGATCCGCTGTTAGGCACGGCCTCTTCAATGACCATCGAACAAAATTTAACGCTGGCTATTAAGCGCGGTCAACGGCGCGGGCTGCGGCGCGGCGTCACCCCCCAGGTACGGCAACGCTTCCGTGAGGCTCTGGCCCAGTTTGGGTTGGGCCTTGAAAATCGGCTCGATGCCCGGGTGCGTCTGCTGTCGGGCGGGCAGCGCCAAACCCTCACCCTTTTGATGGCAACGCTGGCTGCGCCCAAAATATTGCTGCTCGATGAACACACGGCCGCACTCGACCCCGCGACCGCCCATCGTATTGTTAATTTGACCAATGAAATCATCGGTCGCACGCACCTAACTACCCTCATGGTCACCCATAATATGAGACAGGCCCTTGAGATGGGAACGCGCACGCTGATGATGCACGAGGGCAAAATTTTGTTCGATTTTTTCGGGCAGGAACGGGCTGACCTGACCGTCGCCAGACTGCTTGAAATGTTTGCTGAAGTTCGCCAACAGGAGTTGATGGATGATCGTCTGCTGCTGGCTGAGTAGAAGCGTGTAAAATTTCATTATCTTTATCAACAAAAGTGTATCAAGGAGGAGAAACTTATTATGAAACGACTGTTTTTAATGCTGCTGCTCGTTGCCCTGGCGCTTTTTGCCGCTGCATGCGGTGGTGCTCCACCGGCAGCCGAGCAGGCCAAGGAAAAAGCCGAGGATGCGGCTGCTGAGGCCGAGTCGGCTGTAGAAAAAGCGGCGGCTGAAGCCGAGGATGCGGCCGCCGAAGCTAAACAAGAGGCTGAAGCAGCCGCTGCTGATGTAGAAGAAGCTGCCAATGCAGCCGCCGCCGATGCTGAGTCGGCTGTTGACGAAGCCATGGCCGAAGCCACCGAAGAGGCCATGGCCGAAGAAGCAGAAGCCACCGATGAAGCAACTATGGCCCCGGTTGAAGGCGAGTACACGGTCGGTATTATGCAGTTGGTTAGCCATCCCGCGCTCGATGCTGAACGGGAAGGCGCTATTCAGGCGCTGACCGATAACGGCTTCATCGAAGGCGAAAATTTGACCATTGATTACCAAAATGCCGAGGGCGATATTGCGACGTTAACGACCATCGCCCAGAAGTTTGTTGACGATGATGTCGATCTTATTTTGGCTATCACCACCCCGGCTATCCAGGCTGCTTATAATGTTACCCAAGATTTAGAAGGCCCACCGATTGTCTTTACCGCCGTCACCGATCCGTATGCCGCCGGTATCGCCACCGCGCCGGATGATCATCCGGCCTGGGTTACCGGTATTCAAGGTATGCCGCCGGTGGAAGATGCACTGGCTGTGGTTCAAGAAATTCTGCCCGATGTCAAGTCCATCGGCATGATTTGGAATACGGCCGAGAAAAACTCTGAGGTCGCTACCTCCATTGCCCGTGATACGACGGCTAAGATGGGCATCGAACTGGTTGAAGCCAACATCGCCGACTCAAGCGAAGTACAAACCGCCGCCGAGTCGCTGGCGGCTCAGGGTGTCGATGCTTTCTTCGTCTCGACCGACTCGACCGTTGTGGCCGGCTTTGAGGCACTGGTTAAAGTCGCCAACGAAAACCAGATTCCGCTCTTCGCCAACGACCCCGCCTCATCCGAACGGGGCGCGGTGGCCGCCCTTGGCCTGGATTACTTCCAGGACGGTCGCGATGCCGGTACCCTGGCCGTTAGCATTCTTAAAGGTGATGCCACCGCCGGTGAGTTGACCATCGAACGGCAGCGTGCCGGTCTGTTGGCCGTCAACCTCAAATCTGTGGAGTCGCAAGGCGTTGAAATGCCGGCTGAAGTTGTCGACCGGGCCGCCCAGGTGTTTGAGTAAAAGCATAGTCTTTAAAGTTTCAAAAAG